>JANQTR010000197.1 GCA_030731635.1 Erythrobacter sp.
GCCGCCACTGCGAACACCCGCATTGCATGGCCGATTGCCCGCCCAACGCGATCAAGCGCGGGCCTGATGGTGAAGTCTTCATCGATGAAACCTGCATCGGCTGCGGCAATTGCCAGCGCAATTGCCCCTACGGCGTGATCCGCATGGACGCGAAACCGCCCAAAAAACCAAGCCTGATCCAGTGGATGCTGTTCGGTTCTGGCCCTGGCCCAGGTGAGGCGTCCTATAGCTGGCGCAAAAAGACCGCCGAGAAGCAAGGCACGCCCGCCGCCAAGCTGGCGATCAAGTGCGACATGTGTTCAGGGATAGAAGGCGGCCCGGCTTGTGTGCGGGCCTGCCCGACCGGCGCGGCCATCCGCGTCGCCCCCGACAAGTTCCTGACCTTTACCAAGCTGACCGAGGATGCCGGGTAGTGGCGTCGGCAGCGAAAAACCGGTTCAAGCAGGACGAAAAGCGGCGCGATTCCGATCACGTGAGCTTTCTCAGGCACCGGGGCTTTCGCTGGCTGTGGGTCGCGCTGGCGCTGAGTGCTGCAAGCATCGCGGGATACCTGCTGATCGATCAGCAACCGCGCCCCAATGGCGGGACGTGGTACGGCTATACCCTCGGCACGATCGGGGTGGGGCTGATCCTGTGGCTGTCGTTGCTGGGCGTGCGCAAGCGGCGGATCAACCCCGGCGCGTGGAGCCTGAAGGCGTGGACCAGCGCGCATGTCTATCTTGGCCTGTCATTGGTGGTGGTCGGCACGCTGCATACGGGCTTTCAGATCGGCTGGAACGTCCACACGCTGGCCTATGTACTGATGCTGCTGGTGATCGCGACCGGGATTTACGGCGTGATCGTTTACGCCGCCCTGCCCGCCAGCCTTTCCGCCAACCGCAAGGAAATGACCCGCGCGCAAATGCTCGATGCGCTGACTGCGATTGATCGTCAGCTGGAAAGCGCGGCGCAGCCGTTGGCGCGCGGGGACGCGGATCTGGTGATCGCGGCGCTGGAACAGGATACTTTTCACGGCGGCGCGTGGGGGCGCTTGACCGGGAGCTATCCCCGCTGCGCCACGCGCCGCGCATTGCGGCGGATCGACCCAGCCAGCGACGCTGCCGCCCGCGTCCACGCGCTGCTCACCAAACGCGCCGAACAGCTTGCCCAGATCCGCGGGGCGCTGCGTATCCGCGCGCTGCTGGAAGTGTGGCTGTTCATCCACGTTCCGCTCACCATCGCTTTGATCGCTGCGCTGACCGCGCATGTCATCAGCGTGTTTTACTATTGGTGAGGGGGCGGAAATGGCATTCCTGATCCGCACCATCGATTTCACCGCCGCCGGGCGCGAGATTATCCGCGACCGGGTGCTGGAACAGGCCAGCCTCACCGTCGGCCGGGCGGCGGAATGCGAAATTCACCTGCCCGATCTTGCGGTGGAACAACGCCATCTGCGGATCGACCTCGCCGCAAACGGTATGCTGGCAGTTGAGGCGTTGGGCACCTTGGGTTTCGGGCTCGATGGCCGGGTGGTCACCGAAGGCACGATTGACCCGCGCACCGGGGGCGAGATCGCGCTGGGTGCAGCGCGGCTGGCGGTCGCGCGCGAAACGGACGGCAGTACCAGCATCACCATTCGCCAAGTCGCCGCTGATGAAGGCAAGGGCGACGCTCTGCGCGGTTTTGCACTGGCCAGCGCGCTGCCTAGCAAGCGCGCGATGAGCTGGGTGTTTGCCGCTGCAATCCTGCTGTTGCTATTGGCAATCCCGGTGGCGAGCCACCTGCTGCGCACCCCGGTCAAGAATGATCCCAAGGGCGAAGCGCCGGGACAGGTGGTGCTGGACGCCGCATGGTCGAGCGGCGAATTGTCGCTCAAGCACCACAGCCTCGAAAACAATTGCGAAAGCTGCCACGTCGCCGCCTTCGAAAGCGTGCAGGACGAAACCTGCATCTCGTGCCACGAAGACACCGCCAATCACGCCGCCATGCCGCGTCAGGCCAAGGGCATCCCGCCGCCTACCCCCGGCGATGCAATCCAGTGGAAAATTGGTGCAGCGCTGGGCAAGGAAGGACCGCTGGGGTGCGTTTCCTGCCATTCGGAACATGAAGGGCCGGTGCGGCAAAAGCCAGCGGCGCAAGCTTTCTGCGCGGATTGCCACAACACGCTCGACACGCGGCTGACTGACACGGCGCTGGGCAATGCGCATGATTTTGGCAAGGAACACCCGCAATTCCGCCCGGTTTTCTACGCCAGTTTCGGCGCGGCCAAACCGGTACGGGCTGTGCTGGATGTGAAGCCCGTGGAACGCAGCGGGCTCAAATTCCCGCACGATGTCCATATGGATGCGCGCGGCGGCGCGGCGCGGATGGCGGTGAGCCTGACGCAATATGGCGCGCCGCTGGAATGCAAGGACTGCCACAGCCTGACGCCCGACAAGATCGGGTTCAAAGAGGTCAAGATGGAGGATTCCTGTGAAGGCTGCCACAGCCTCGTATCGGGACGCACGGCGATTGGCGGGTTCCGCAAGCTGCGCCACGGCGATGTGAAAGACCTGGCCGAAGACCTCGCCCAGATCAGTTCCGGCCCGCGCCCCGCGCTGGCCCCGCGCCGCGACCGCCCCGGCCAGATTGGCAGCGGTTCGCCCTACCGCGCCGATTTCGGCCGCCCGGTGCGTGCCTATATCGGGTTGTCGAATGCGCTTTCGCCTGGCGGGGTATGCACCGAATGCCACCTGCCCACCCGCAGCAAGGGGCAGGCCGATCTGATGCCGGTCAATCTGCCCGACCGGTTCCTGACCAGTGGATTCTTCAACCACGAAGCGCACAAGAAGGAAGAGTGCACCGATT
This sequence comes from Erythrobacter sp., assembly GCA_030731635.1. Classification (GTDB taxonomy): domain Bacteria; phylum Pseudomonadota; class Alphaproteobacteria; order Sphingomonadales; family Sphingomonadaceae; genus Erythrobacter. Next base: position 2,827 of record JANQTR010000197.1, read on the forward strand.
GCCACGCCGCCGATACGTCAAAGCTGGCGAGCGATCTGCTGATCCCCGATCTTAAAAGCTGCCGCGATTGCCACTTGGGCGCTACGGCTGTGAAGACCAGGAAGATCGTGCCGTCCGAATGCGCGATGTGCCACGCCTATCACGTTCCCGCCGGGCAATGGTCGCCCAAGGGCAAGGCGCCGCATTACTCGCCAGCACCCACGCCTGCGCCCAAACCCGGCCCTGCCAAAACCACAGTTGCGGCTGTAATCGAACGCGCTAAATCCTGACCATGGGTCCCGCCCCCTCATCAGGCATCCCCGCCTCAACAAATCGCGCCGTGTTGATCGCGCAGATGACCGATATTCACATCGGCTTCGCCCCGCGTGAAGAGCCAGAAGAACTCAACCTCACCCGCTTCCGCGCGACGCTGGAACGGCTGATCCATGGCCCCAACCGGCCCGATATGCTGGTGCTTTCCGGCGACATCACCGATCACGGCGATGCGGATAGCTTTGCCACCACGGTTGAACGTTTGCGCGATTGCCCGTTCCCGGTACTACCGATGGTCGGCAATCACGACAGCCGCGAAGGGCTGCTTGGCGCATTTCCGCAAATCGAACCGGCAGATGGCGGCTTTCTGCACTACGTCGTTGACGCCGGGCTGGGGCTGCGGATCATCTGCCTTGATACGCTGGAGGATGGCCGCCACGGCGGAGCCTTTTGCGAAGTGCGCGCCGAATGGTTGGCAGCGCGGCTGGCCGATGCACCCGAAGCGCCGACGCTGATTTTCATGCACCACCCGCCGGTGGTCGCCGGGATCGACTGGATGGACCCCGCGCCTGATGAGCCGTGGATCATGCGTCTGCATGATGTGCTGATCGGTCAGAGCCAGGTGCAGGCGATCCATTGCGGGCACCTGCACCGCCCGATCACCACGCAATTTGCCGGGATACCGCTAAGCGTGACGCCTTCCGTCGCGCCGCTGGTGGCGATGGATTTGTCGCCGATTGATCCAGACTCGCCCGATGACCGCGAGTTGATCACCACCGAACCGCCAACCTATGCGCTGCACCGCTGGGATGGGGCGCGGCTGGTTACGCATTATGAACGCGTGGGCGATTGGCAGGTGCTCGCCCGCTTCCACGCCGGGCTGCAACCGATGATCCGGGGCATGTTCGCCGAGCGGGATTGATCCCCCGTGACGTCATGCTGAAACAGGTTCAGCATCACGCGCCGCCGCTATTTACGCGCAGCCGCCGTCAGCGGGCCTTGCGGGGCAATCCCAACCCAGCGGTTCATGTCGACGGTATCGGTCACTTTCCACGGCACGCCGTTGCGGGTCATGAACAGCTTTTCCATCTCGCTGCGGGTGAACGGACGCGAACCCAGCCGACCGAACACCGCCATCTGCCCACCAGTCTCATCCACCGCACGGTCCCGGTCGAGACCCTTTGACAGCGCAATTGCAGGCGACGGCGTCTTGGCCCAGGCGATCATCTCGGGCACCGGCGCAGGGCTGAAGCCATAGAAATTGCGCTGGCTATCGGGGCTGGTGAGTTGCAGCACCTTCATCCCGTTGCGCCCGTCTGCGACATAGGCGAACAATGATGCATTGGTGGCAGCCACAATCACATCCTCGGCATCGTTGAGCGTGCCATCAAGCGTCACCTTCTGGAAGATTCGCGGGGCACGCGGGTTCTTGACGTCGATGATCACCAAACCTTCGGCCTTGCCTGCGACATAGGCATAGGTGCGCGCGACATAGATGCGGCGGGCATCGGCCAGCGGCACCGTAGCCTCCGGCACGGCGACCGGATTGCGCAAGGCGGTGACATCGAACAGCTTCACCCCGTCCGCATCGGTAATCCACAGATAGCGGAACTGAACCGCGCTGGCGCGGGCACCGCGCAACTCGCGCACCGCCGCCAGCTTTGGCGTGAGCGGATCGGCCAGATCGACCACCACCAGCCCGCGGTCCGCCGCGATATAGGCGACCTCTCCCGCCAGCGTGATGTGCCGCGCACCGTTGAGCACACCGTCGGGGTTCCAGGCTGTCGCCCCGCCCGCCAGGTTGGCGCGGGTCAGCTTGTTGTTGCGGAATTCGCCGTCTGCCAGCGTATTGACGTTGACGAGGATCAGCCCCTCAACCGCATCGGTCACCACAGCATAGTTGTAGATCGGCAGGAACGCCTGTTCCTGATTGGCATCACGCAATTCGGGCGTGCTGCGGGTTGGCGCAATCGGCTGATTGGTGGGCAGCGCCATGCAGGTGGCATTGGTGGTTTTGACCTGCGTATCATGCCCAAGCGGTGAGAACGGGCCTTTGAGTATCCGTTCCGACGTGCCCTTGTTGGCGATCGATGCCACATCATAGGCAACAAAGCCGCCCTTGCCCGCCGCCACGAACATATATTCGCCGCGCAGTTGCAGACAGCCGACCCGGTCCGAGGTGCCTTCGTGGATGTTGGCGAATTCCTCAAACGCTTTGGTTTCGCCGCTCAGCTTGTCGTCAAACGTCTTGCCGCGCACCCAGTTCTTCAACTCGCGGCCGTTGTCGTCAACATGCATCCCCCAGTAATCGGGATAGGCATAGCGGTGAAGATAGGATCCGATCACCGCTTGCGGTTCGTCATATTCGGTCACGCGGGTGGCCTGGAACCCGCCTTCCAGCCCGGTCCACGCGTTCAGCCCGACGAAATTGACGTAATTCGTACCGAGCAGCAGCAGCTGCGCCATGATCGCGTTGTTATCGTCCTTGTCGGACAGGTGGCAATCGCTGCAGGTCTTGGTTTCGGTCTTCCTCACCGTATGCGGGAAGTGCGGCGCAAAGGCCTGACTGGAAAACCCGATGGAACTGATTGGCGGCTGCTGCACATAGATACGTTCGCGGTTGATGTTGGTCGAGGACAGGATCAGCGCCGAGGATGACCGCACCGGGGCGACCTGATTGCCCTTGGTGGTCTGGCTCTTGCCCAGCTGGAACATGTCATCGCGCGCCACCTGCGGATTGTAGGTAGCAAAATTGCGCGTCTCACCGCCTTCGTAGCGGTGCGTTTTGGTCTTCCAGTTGGCTTCGATAGGCAAGTGGCACCCACCGCAGCTGGTGGTCCATGACAGGTGGCAGGTGAAACACGCCATTTCCGGATCGCGGTGCGCACGATCATCGATCCCGATGCCGGTGCCGAATTCGAAGTTGCCGGTTTCCGCGCCGTAACGGCTGACAAGCTTGGCGCGCGCGGCCTTGGCGTTGAACACCGGGGTGGCAGGGTCGACCGAGTCCTTGACCAGGCTCATCTCCCATTCAAGACTGGGATCGACGATTGATCGCTGGATCAGCTTTTGTCGTCCGTCCTCACCCTCCATCCATTCAAACCGCCGCTTGCCATCGGGGTTGCGCAGCAGGGCAAGGTTGTGCCCTTCTGGCGGGGCCGCAGGGCCGCTGGTGCGCAGGGTCGGATAGGCATCGGGCGTGCCGTGGCAATCCTTGCAACTGATCTCGATCGCATTGGCCACTTCGCCATAGATCAACCCATTGCCGTGGCTGTCCTGTTCGAAATGGCAATCCGCGCATTGCATCCCGATTTCGGCGTGAATGTCCATCAGATGCACGCTCTTGCCCGGGTTCTTGCCGGGTTCAACGAACTTGCCTTCGCCTTCCTTGCGCCATTTTTCCGGATCGTCAGGATCAACAATACCGCCTTCGGCATCCAGCAGGTTGCCTTCGCGGTCGCGTTTGAAGATCGCGCGGAAATTCCAGCCATGGCCGTGATAATCGGCAAACTGGGTGTCTTTCAGCGTCGGGTTCAAATCATAGACGTTGCGCAGGAAATCCAGATCAGCCCAGTTGCCTTTCGGTGCAGCGCCTTCGGGGTTGCGGTCGGTCACCGCACGCACTTCTTCGGCCGTGGGGTATTTCTGTTCTTTGGGCCACATCGCGGGCGCGTCAGATTCGTAATCCCACATGGTGTAACCGAGGAAGGAATTGAGGAAGATATTGGGTTGGTGCATGTGGCAATTCATGCACTGGCTGGTCGGGATGGCGCGGGTGAAGACGTGCTGGAGCGGGTGGCCCTTTTCCTTCAACTGCCCACCCACAGTCAGCCCGTCATCGCTGCGTTTGCCTGCGCTGTCGTCAGCATGATCATCATGACCGGGTTCCTTGACCGCGCCGTGGCCGCTCTTCTTCTCGCCGTAACCTGCCGCATGTTCGATCTTGCCCGCAATCGTCGGATCGGCGGTGATCGTCTGACCATCGCGGCCATATTGCGCATAGATCAGCGAATGGCGCGGTTCGCGATCATTGGCATAGACAACATGGCAGCTTGCGCAGCCCGAATGGCGGTAATCGCCCGGCTGATCATTCGTACCCATGAACCATGTGAAGGGATCATTCAGCCGGGTCTTGTGGATGTTGAGCGCCGGGATCGCCACCCGCAGCCCGGTGCCGGGGCCGCGGTTCGATTGTTTAAGATCGGGCCGCCCGGGCTCCTCCAGCCGCTGGATCGCGCCGGACGGATTGGGCAGGCCGATTTCGGGGAACTGCGAGTTGATAGTGCGCCCGCCGCGTTCAAACACGCGGAACACATCGCCCGGCGGGATCACATGCCAGGTCGGCAGCGGATAAAGCTCGGCAATAACCCCGCGCGCAACCTGATCTTCGGATAGCTTGCCCCCCGGCCCGGCGCCGGGCGAGGTGATCTTCGCGGGCAGCCCTTCGCGGGTGTAGGCTTCGCCGAGCAGGTAATTCTTGAACGGCAGAATCCCGTTATTATAGCTCGCCCCGCCCCACAGCATCGCGCCCGATGCCATGATGGATCGTTCCGCCGCCTCAATCGACGCGACGTGGCACGAACCGCAGGCATCGCGCGCCACGCGGTAATCGCTGGGGTTCACGAACTTTACAAATTCGGGCGATTCCTTGTTGAGCAGCGCATAAGACCGCTTGGGATTGGCCGAGGACGGGAAATGCCAGCTGTCGGGATATTTGGGCAGCACATGCGCGGTATCGCGCGCGGCGACATAGTCGGGGTGATCATGTGGCAACTCGGAATTGCCGCGCACTTCTGCATTGCCCCCGTGGCAATCGGTGCAGCCCAACCGCACAGCGGGCGACAGGTGCATGGTTGGCGCATCAGATTTGGCATGGCAGGTGGTGCAGCCTTCGGACTTCGCCATCATCTCGGCCACGGATTGCCGCTGCGGCGCAGGCGGCGCGAACACCGCGCTGTAATCGCGCTTGACCGGTTTCTCCTTGTCCGCCGCCATGGTGTCACCTGCGAACATGGCCACAGCCAGGAACAGCGCTGACAGCAGCAGCGCGAAATTGCGGATCAGGGGTTGGCCCCAAAGGTGAGCGGCAGATCGCATCAGAAGGTCAGCACCACATTGGCGAGGATGGAATAGAACTTCTGTTCCCCGCCCAGATTGTCGAACAGGTCTTGAAACCCATCGCCCGCTACCAACGCGGCGGCGGACAGGCGGAATACGATGTTCTGGGTGGCCTTGGGCCGCCAGATCGCGGATGCTGACAGATCAAACCCAATCTCGCGCGGGATCGAACCTTCGCTGCGCAATTCTTGCAGCGTCGCGGTATTTTCAAACCACAGATGATTGGCGTTGGCCGTCAGGCGCAATTGCGGGGTCAGATCGAAATCCGCGCCCGCCCCCAGCAGCATCAGGCCGGGGTTGTTGAAATTGCTCTGCCCCTGTTCTTTTGAAGATCGCAGCGAATTGAGCAGGCCATTGCGGCCGTTCACCGCAATCGCGCGGCCGCCGCCTGCAAAGGGAATGGTCTGGCGGATCCAGTAAGACGTATCGGCGCCCGCAAATACCGGGTTTTCAAAGATCGCATCGAACCCGCCTTCGGTGTCATCGAACGGATCACTATCGCCGCTGGCATAGGCGGCCGACAGGCGGAACCGCATCCAGTTGCGATCATAGCTGGCTTCTACGGCTGCGAACTGCGCGTTGATATTGGCCGGGCGATCGGTGAAGAAGCTATTGCGGTCTTCCCCCAGCGCCCAATAAAAACTGCCGGTCAGATTGATCCGCCCGATCCGGCCATCGGCGTTATACCCCAGATAGACGGCATCATATTCGCGCCCGCGCAGGGTGCCCAGCAGCGCCGGACGCACGGGGAAGCCGTTTTCGTCAATCTCGACATCATCTGCCTCGCGGTTCCGGTTGTAAACCACGGTGAACTGGCTGGTGAGCGCCGGGATCAGGAAATCCTGACGATAGGCATTGGCGACAAACACGAAATCATCGCGCGGGGTTTTGACGACCGAATTGAGGCCCGAATTGGTGTCCTTTTCCAACCGCCAGAAGGCCCCGAGATTGAACTGCAAGCGGTTGTTGTCGCGCGATCCGAACAGGCGCACGCCCAGCTGCTGATCGTTGAACAGGAACCCGCGGAAATCGGACTGGAACGGCTGGATCCCCGCGCGGATCGAGATGAAATCGAACCGGTCAGTATCAAACTGGCTGAAGTGGTAATCGACGAAAGCTTCCTGCACGCCAAGAAAATGGTCGAGCCGTTCGCTGTCACGCGTTGGTGCGACAAACAGGACGCGGCGTTCGGGCACGTCGACATAATTGACGTTGTAGGCCAGCGTAACGCGGTATTCGATGCTGGGCGGGGCAAAGGTGGTTGACCCCTTCAGCAGCGCGAACCCTGCGATGAAGGTCTGCGAAAACACCTGGCTGAAGTCGTTCCCGAACACGTCGGTGCGGCCAGGGTCCTCGGTGGTTTGCACGCCGACCGGGATCGGAAAGGTGCGCGGTTCATAGACCGAATCCGAAATCAGGTTGGTGACGAAAAACCAGTCATCGCCGGTGATTGGCAACCACGGCACCTTGGAGCGGTTGATCGGCCGGTCGCCCTTGTAGGTGTTCTGATTATAGGGATCGAGCAGGTTTTCCTTCACCAGCCCAAGGCTTTCAATCAGCCGCCAGCGATCGGGAATCGGCACCTGGTCGGTCGGGAAGGCTTGCGGCGGAGGCGCGCGGATTGCGCCCTGATTGTTCTGCTCAATCCGTTCAGGCAGCGGGGCGGTATAGCCAGGGCGTTCCCGCCCTTCGATGATCGCAGGATCGACCGGGGGCGTATCCTCCTCCCAATCGGCAGGTGGTGTTTCTGCCTGCGGAGTTTCTACCGGCGGGGGAGCGTCCAATGGCGGGCGCGTGTCCAATGGCGGGGGGGCGGCCTGCACGAACAGCGCGGCGGGGATGGCGAGCCACGGTGCCACTACAGCCCCTCACACACGTTCTGCGCCGCGGTATCAAGGAACGGCGCAAACGGGCAATTGACATAGCGCAGCCGCACCTGCCGGCTGCCTACCTGCACCACGATCCGATCTGCCCGGATATCAGCCGGCGCATTGCCAAACCCGCCCGCACGCACGCCGGCATTGTGGAGGCCGAGGAAGCTGATCATGTCATCCTGATCGATCCCGTCGCCCGATACCCCGATCCCGCCAATCAGCTCGCCATTGCGGTATATCGGCACCGAACCGGGGAAAATCTGCGTACCATTATCCAGCCGCGATCCCTGCCCGGCAATAACCGGTAGGGAGGTGCAGCGGCGCGGCGTGTCCTGCGGCACCGTGCCGTCGATAAAGCCGACGTGCCGCGCCAGGTTCGACACGACCAGCGCGGATTGCAGCCCGGTGGAAAAGGGGTTGAACTGATCAATCGGGCGTGAAGTCGGGCCGTTGGGCGTGCCCACTTCGCCATCGGGGAAATAGGGCCGCGACAGGTTGCCGCCCGACCGATCAGCAAAGGCAAAAGCGCCATTCAATGCGCTGGGGTCGTTCAGGAACACCCGCACCCGGTTGACGAATAGCGGCCCTTCGCCATTGGATGCCAGCAAGTCGGCAGCCGCTCTTCGGTTCGAAAGGAAGTTGGCCGTGCGTGCCTTTTGCAGGCTCACGTCGATCCCGAAAATCGGCGCATCGGGCGAACGCACAACCCCCAGCACCCGGCCGCGCGTATCGACCAGACTGATCGAAACCTGCGCGCGGCTATCCAGCGGGCGGCGGATCTGCCCGCGCGCGCGGCTCATCACAGTGAAGGCTTCTTCAAGGATCACCCGCGCTTCGGCGGCGGTGATCGGGGCAGCGACATCGCCCGCATCGGTCCCGCCGCGCACCGGGAAACGGTTCCCCCCTGCGCCGTTAGACAGAACGAAAGCATCGCGGATCGCAAATTCGGTGGTGGTCGAAGGGCGGATGCCTGAAATTTCCGTGCCATAGGCGCTGCCAGCCAGCAGGCCTGCGCCGCTGTAATAGCCGTTGACCGGCAACAGCGCCCCAGCCGTCCCGGCAAAGCTGGCCCCGGCCACAGCGCTAATCTGCGGATATTCGATATCGGTGTAGCGCAGCGACGTGCCGTCAACGGTGATCCGGTCGGCGCGGATCGAAACCGGCGCTTCAAAGCCGACCGTGCCCGCCAGCGCCACCGCCTCGTCCACATCAAGATCACGGTCGAGCACGTTGGGATCAAAGCCGTAAACCCCGTCTGCCGCGATCCCCACGCCGCCAACCAGCACGCCATTCTTGTACAGCGGGAAACCGCCCGGGTCTGCCGACAGACCAAGTGGTGAGCGTTTGGGACCGATCAGCCCGTCTTCGGCGCGCGTGACAAGGTCGCTGCACGGTAACTGGCTGAACTGCACGCCGAACAGCGGCCCGCTTTCCAGCCCCACCGTGGTTGGCGCGGGCGGGAAATGCTGCTGCACGATCATGCTCGCCGTGCGGCTGGAAAAGGCATTGCCGCCGCTCGACAGATAGGCGCCGGTAATCGCCTTGGCGATGGCGGCCGCTTCGGCGGGAACATCGATCCCCTGAATGTCGGAATTGTTGCCGTTGGGGGCATCGGGGATCATCACCATCGGCACCGCGCCGGGCATCCGGAACACGCCAAGCACGTTGCCGACCCGATCGGTCACCGCAATGGTCGCTGCGACGTTACGCGCGCGCGCTTCGGCAGCAGCCTGAGCGATGATCGTGCCGACCTCTCCTGCGCTGAGGCTTTCGGCGGGCGGGATGGAAAAGACACTGCCGGTTGGCGGCGGCGGCGGTGGTGGCGGCGGCCCGCCTCCGGTCGCGCCGCCATTGCTGGTGGGGCTATCCCCGCCCCCGCAGGCAG
>JANQTR010000198.1 GCA_030731635.1 Erythrobacter sp.
CCGCCCAGATCGCGGCGGAAGCGGTCCTTGTCGAGCTTTTCGCCGGTCGCCATGTCCCACAGGCGGCAACCATCCGGGCTGATTTCATCGGCCAGAATCACGCGGCTGTAATCGCCATCGTAAAGGCGTCCGAATTCCAGCTTGAAATCCACCAGCCGAATATCGATCGCGGCAAACATCCCGCACAGGAAATCATTGATCCGGATCGCCATTGACGAAATGTCGTGCATTTCTTCGTTGGTGGCCCAGTTGAAACAGGCGATGTGTTCTTCAGCCACCAGCGGGTCGCCCAGCGCATCGTCTTTGTAATAATATTCGATCAGCGTGTGCGGCAGCGGCTCGCCTTCTTCGATCCCCAGCCGTTTTGAGATCGATCCAGCGGCGACATTGCGCAGCACGACTTCAAGCGGGATGATATCGACCTGCCGGATCAATTGTTCGCGCATATTGAGGCGGCGGATGAAATGCGTCGGGATACCGATATGGGCGAGGCGCGTGAACACGTGCTCGCTGATGCGGTTGTTGATCACGCCCTTGCCGTTGATGGTGCCTTTTTTTTCGGCATTGAAAGCGGTCGCATCATCCTTGAAATACTGGATGAGCGTACCCGGCTCCGGACCTTCGTAAAGGATCTTGGCCTTGCCTTCGTAGATCTTGGTACGGCGGGACATAAGGTCGGCACTCCCAACCCGCCTTTAGCGCTTTCAGCGAATGGTGCCCGAGGGCGGATTTGAACCACCGACACGCGGATTTTCAATCCGCTGCTCTACCCCTGAGCTACTCGGGCATTCGCTGCGAGCGACGGGTTCAGGCCATGTGACCATCCCGGCGAGCAAATGAGAGCGGCCCTATGGCGAAGGTGGCGGGGGTTGGCAAGGGGGTTTTGTCCACCACGGGCCGGTTTATTCCCGGCGGATCAATCCTGCTCGCCCCAGTCATTGGATGCCACCACTTCCGGATCGGCGGGCGGGCCGGGCACGGCGTAGGAATCCGAGAACCAGCGCGCCAGATCGCGGTCCTTGCAGCGCTGCGAGCAGAACGGGTGGAATTGTTCCGATCTTGGCTTGCGGCAGATCGGGCAGGGTTTGGATGCAGATGTGCTCATGTTGTCAATAATTGGGCATGGGCGCCCTCGATAGCAAGACCGGGATCGGTTTCAATCCGCACCTCGCGCCCGGTCCGGCGGGCCAGTTCGGTGAGCCATTCGGGCTTCAGCTTGGCCTTCAGCGCAGGATGTACCGTCAAAAGCAGCGTGCGACCTGCGCCACCATCCGCTGCCAATTCCGCCCGGCGCAGCGCGATCCGGGTCGATGCGCCCAGCCGCGCAGTCGCGAATCGGTGCAGCAGCGAAGGGCCTTCAAGCCGCGCGACCAATTGCACAAAGCCGAACCCGTTCATCGCAGTGCGTTCATGTGGCCAATCCGCCAGCGCCGCGCCCAGCGCTTCATCAACCGCGCGGCGATCGGCCTTGGCGGCAAGCGTGGGAAAATCGATCCCGATATTGCCGCCAAGGTCAAACCAGCGGAGCGCCCGCGCAATTGTCGGCACCGCAGTCAGTGCGACATCGCGGGGGGAGCCAACCCCATCGACATCGATCACCGTCATCGCCGGGGTGACGCTGATCAGGATTTCCCCACCCGAAAAATCGCAGCTGGCAGATGACGCTGCGTGCCATACCTCGTCCCACAGCCCGCTGGGAAAGCGGTGGACGGTGCGGCCATCAACCATTGATGCGGGCGGGCCAGCAGGGGCATCTGCCACCACCACCCGCGCCTGCGCACGTTTTAACCGACCACGTTCGGCCAAAGCAGCGCGGGTGATCGTGAGATCGATCATCTGCCCCTCGGTCACAGCCGGCGGCAGATGATCGACCAGCGCCTCACTGCCATTGTCCAGCTGCACAACGCCGCGCCGCGTTCCGGCGAGTTTGGCCGTGAGCCGGGCTTTGCAGCGCTCACCAGCGCGCAGTTCTCCCGGCCAGAACAATCGCGCTGCCAGTATTTCTTCGCCTTCGACCAGCAGCGCGCGGGTTTCCCCGATGCCCTCTTCGATCAGCCACTCAGCCAATGCTGAATCCCGCCGCTTTCAAAAGCGCGCGCGTTTCATACAGCGGCAGGCCCATGACGCCCGAATGGCTGCCTCTGATCCATTCGATCAGCCCTTCGGCGGCGCCCTGGATCGCATAGCCGCCCGCCTTGCCATGCCACTCGCCGCCAGCGAGATAGGCTTCGATTTCCTCGGCAGAGAGGCGTTTGAAATGCACGATGGTTTCCGACAATCGCTCGCGCAAGGTTCCGTCCGGCGCGCGCAGAACCACGCTGGAGAGCACCTGATGCCGCCGCCCGCTCATCAGGTCGAGGCAGGCGCGCGCTTGGCTTGCCGTTTCGGTCTTGGGCAGGATCCGCCGTCCAACTGCGACCACCGTATCACCGGCCAGCACAAATCCCGAAGCCTCGACTGCCAGCGCTTTTTCCCGGCCCATGCGCAAGGCATAGGCACGGGGAAGCTCGCCCTTGATCGGGGTTTCGTCGATATCGGCAGGGGTCACCGCGTCGGCCATCAATCCCAACCGCGCCAGCAATTCGCGCCGCCGGGGTGAGGCCGAAGCCAGTGTCAGATGCGCCGTGTGTTCTTGGGCGCCCATTAGCGGCGCACCGGTCAATTACTGCGGGCCGGGACCGCCGCGCCCCGGCATGAAGCGGTAGGTGATGCGCGCCTTGGTGAGATCATAGGGTGTCAGCTCACACAGCACTTCGTCGCCAACCAGCACGCGGATGCGGTTCTTGCGCATCTTTCCTGCGGTGTGGCCCAGCACTTCATGGCCGTTTTCAAGCTCCACCCGGAACATCGCATTGGGCAGCAACTCAACCACGCGCCCGCGCATTTCGAGGAGTTCTTCCTTGGCCATGTAATTCCTTTGTCGTGTTGCGGCGCACAATACGCCGGTCGATGTGCGGCTGCGCTTTAGCGATGCGGGAACCAAAAGGGAAGGCTCGTGCTTTAGGGGGCTCAAAGTCTGGAAAAACGCAGCTTCTGTTCATCCAGAACAAGGCAGCTTTGACGCGGTCGAAGCCAGATCGAGTTTGCTCACCGGGGAAAGGCAAAAGCCTCCTTGGCAATATCATTGACGTAAAGGGACAAAATGAACCTCTCCCCGCTCTCTCGCGCGGTGCTGCGCGCTGGCACTTGTGCTGCCAGCCTTGCCATGGCCACGCCTGTCTTCGCCAATGACAGCGCGCTCGCCCAGCCGCAGCCCGAAGCCGTGCCCGAGGTTGACGAGGACGAGGACGAACCCGATTCCGCTGGCGGCACCGCCGGTTCTGCGGGCGAAATCGTCGTCAATGCGCGGCGGTTGAAGGGGCAACTTTTTGTCGAACAGGCTCCGCTGCTGGAGCTGGACGAAGCGGCAATCGCGGCCGAAGGGGTCACTTCGATCGCTGATCTGATTGCACAAATCAGCGCGCAGACCGGGTCTGCGCGCGGGCGCGGCGGCGGGATGCCAGTGATCCTCGTTAACGGGATCCGCATCGGTTCTTTTCGCGAATTCGCCAATTACCCGCCCGAAGCCTTGGCGCGGGTTGAAGTGTTTCCCGAAGAAACCGCCCAGCGATTCGGTTTTGCGCCTGATCGCCGGGTGATCAACCTGATCCTGAAAGACAATTATTCCAACCGTCAGGTCGATTTCGAATTGGAAACGCCCTCACGCGGCGGGTTCAGCCGCAACGAACAACAGTTCGGTTTGCTCAAGATCGCCGATGGTGGGCGGATCAACGCCAGTGTGCAGGTACAGGATGCCTCGCTTCTGACCGAAGCGGAGCGTAACATCATTCAGACCCCTGGTTCGGTTTCGACCGTGCCCGGCGATCCGGCGCAGGCTGATTTCCGCAGTCTGCGGGCAGACACATTCAGTGTTGAAGGCAACCTGTCCTGGGCCAAGGCGATCATCGACAGCGGCACATCGTTGAGTGCGAATGCCAATTACACGCGCAACGAAAGCCGCAGCCTCGACGGGCTCAACACCGTCGTTCTGACCGATGACCTCAACGTGCCGGGCATCGTGCGCACCTTTGGTGAAGCCACGCCGCTTGCCCGGCGGTCATCGACCGATACGTTCTCAACCGCTGGATCGGTCACCAAGCCGGTCAATGCCTTCCGTCTGACCAGCACCTTCGATGCCTCATTGGCCGAGACAGAGACCGCTATCGACCGGCGTTTTGATACGACCGCGCTGCGCGCTGCGGCGCTGGCTGGGACGCTGGCGCTGGATGGGGCATTGCCGACCACGGCCGACAACGGATTCGATGTTGCGCGAAGCCGTGTGATCAACGGCCAATCGCTGACCACGCTGCAAGGTCCGCTCGCCGATCTTCCCGCGGGCGAATTGCTGGCGACGTTTGATGTCGGGGTAAACTGGCAGCAGATCGAAAGCGCCGACACCCGTTCGCTGCAGGACGCAACGCTTACCCGCCGACAGTTGACGACCGGGGCCAATCTGGTGGTGCCGCTGACCAGCCGCCGTGCAGGGGTGGCTGATGCGCTCGGCAGTTTCACCCTCAATCTGGCGGTCGGGGCTGAAGACCTGAACGATTTTGGTGTGCTGGGCGATTGGAATGCAGGGCTCAACTGGTCGCCGTTTGATGGGCTTGACCTTTCGGCGACCTATATCTGGCGCGAAGTCGCGCCGGGTCTGGCCACGCTCGGCAATCCGCAGATCACCAATTTCAACGTGCCGGTGTTCGACTTTACCCGCGGCGAAACGGTGCTGGCGAACGTGACCACTGGCGGCAATCCTGATCTTCCGGCCGAAACGCAGCGCGATTGGAAATTCGCCGCCAACTGGCAGCTCCCGTTTTGGCAGGGCAGCCGATTGACGATGGAATATATCCGCAACCGTTCGGACAATGTCGTCAGCGGCTTCCCGCAGATCACGCCCGAAATTGAGGCTGCTTTCCCCGGACGGGTGACACGCGCGGCGCCGGACAACCCCGGCGAAATTGGGCGCCTGATCGCAGTTGACCGGCGCTCTGTCAGCTTTGCCGAAACCCGCGCCAACCGGCTGCAGTTCACCTTTTCGACCAATGGCAGCATTGGTGCGCCGGCGGGCGGACCGGGCGGCTTTGGCGGACGGGGTGGCGGTGGTCGCGGTTCTTCGGCGGCCCCTGCTGCTCCCGCAGCGCAGCCTGCGACGCCGCCAGCGGGCGCAGGCGGTCCGCGTTTTGGTGCAGGCGGTGCGCCGACAGCGGAACAACGCGAACAATTCATCGCTTTCCGTGCGCGGCTTTGTGCTGATGATGGTCTGGCATTCCTTGAAAAGCTGGTTGCCGCGATTGATAGCGGCGCGGATATCTCGGCTGAGTTCCCCGGCATTGATGCGGCACGGCTTGCGCCGATGCTGGCCCGGATTCGCGGTGCGGATGGCAAGGTTGATCTGGCGCGTCTGGGCGACTTCCGCCTCCGCGTTTGCAGCTTTGATCCCGCGACATTCGGCAGCGCTCCTGGTGATGGCGCACGGGACGGGCGCGGACGTGGAGGACCGGGCACCCCGGAGGGTGCAGTGCCCCCGCAGCTCGCCGCCTTCCGCGAACGTGCTTGCGGGCCGGACGGCACGGCTGCACTCGCCGAACTGGTCGCCAAGATTGAACGTGGTGAGGATATCTCGGCTGAATTGCCGGGTGTCGATCCCAACTTCATCAAGCTGGCGCTTGACCGGTCGCGCGGCCCCGATGGCACGATCCCGCCCGAGGCATTGGCGCAGTTCAAGCAGCGTTTCTGCGCCGGGGCGCCGCCAGCAACCGATGCACCTGCGGCAGCAGGCGGGCCACCGGCAGGCGGGCCGGCGTTCAATCCCTTGGCGCAGCGCAGCTTCCCCGGGTGGCGGTATTTCTTCAACCTTACCCACTCGATTGAGCTCGACAACGAGATCCTGATCGCTCCGGGCCTTGCCCCGCTTGATCAGCTGGACGGGCAGGCGACCGGCGCTTTCGGTCTGCCGCGCCATTCGAGCCGGTTGGAGGCAGGGCTGTTTGGCAAGGGTGTGGGTTTCCGCCTGTCGGGGGTCTATACCGGCGAAACGCGGCTGGACGGCGCGCTTGGCAATTCCGACCTGTTCTTCGACGATATTGTAACCTTCAACCTGCGGGTGTTCGCTAATATGGGTGAAATCACGGGCAAGAATGAAGGCTATCTCAAAGACTTGCGTATCAGCCTTGTGGCCGACAACGTTTTTGATGCGCAACGCCGCGTCAGAGATAACACCGGGCAGACGCCGATCAATTATCAGCCCTTCGTGATCGATCCGCTGGGGTTGTATCTGGGTATCGACCTGAGAAAGTTGTTCTAGGCGCGAGCGGCAGCCAGTGCTTCCGCGCAGGCAAAGCCGCTCGCCCAGGCCCATTGGAAGTTGTACCCGCCCAGCCAGCCGGTGACATCGACCGCTTCGCCGATGGCATAGAGGCCGGGGACTTTGCTGGCCTCCATCGTGCGGCTGGACAGTTCGGTCGTGGCGATCCCGCCTGCGGTCACTTCGGCCTTGGCCAGCCCTTCGGTGCCATTGGGGGCGAAGCGCCAATCGCCGAGCCGGTCTTGCGCGGCGCGCAGTTCCTTGTCGGACAGATTGCCCAATTCACGCTCCAGCCCCAGCCGGTCTGCCAAGGCATCGGCCAGCCGCGCGGGCAGGGCATCGCGCAGCAGGGTGCGCAAGTGCGTGCGCGGGCGGTCACGCTTGGCCGCGATCAGCCAATCGCTTGCGGCATCGGGAAGGAAGGTGATTCCCACCTGCTCGCCATGCCGCCAATAGCTGGAGACTTGCAGGATCGCCGGGCCAGACAGGCCCTTGTGCGTGAACAGCGCGGCTTCGGTGAATTCAGCCTTGTTCTTGCCCGATCCGGCCCGCGCCATCACCGGCGCGGCAACGCCGGACAGCTCGCGGAACAAGGCATCCTCACCCCCCAGTGTCAGCGGGACGAGGGCGGGGCGCGGTTCGACGACCTTCAATCCGAACTGCCGCGCCAACCGGTAGGCAAAATCGCTCGCGCCCATTTTCGGAATCGATGGCCCACCCGTCGCGATCACCAGCGCGGGTGCGTTCCATGTGCGACCATCAGCAGCGGTGACGGTGAAGCGACCGTCGCCTCCGCGCGCTACATCCGTAACCTCGACGTCGCAGCTCAGCGTCACCTTGTCTGCCGGGCATTCCGCCAGCAGCATCGCCACAATCTGTTTGGCCGAACCATCGCAAAACAATTGCCCCAGCGTCTTTTCGTGCCAGGCGATCCCGTGCGCTTCGACCAGTGCGATGAAATCCGCCGGGGAATATCGCGCCAGCGCGCTCTTGGCGAAATGGGGGTTGGCCGAAAGGTAATTGGCCGGCCCCGCGCCCAGATTGGTGAAATTGCAGCGCCCCCCGCCGGAAATCAGGATCTTCTTGCCCGGCGCATCCGCCTTTTCAAGCAGTGCCACACGCAGCCCGCGCTGCCCTGCTTGCGCGGCGGCGAACAGCCCTGCTGCACCCGCACCCAGAATAATCACATCATGTTGATCCATTGAAGCGCGGATAGGCGCGCTTGCGGGAATTGCCAATCGCCCCCTCTCGTCCCTATCTGGCAGCCATGGTCAAGACCCCCGCAGGCACCCCCCAGCACCCCGGCGGTGCGGAGCGTTTCAATGAGGAACGCGCCGCCTATACCGTTGCCAGCGCCCAGCCCGATCTGGAAGGCGGGGTAGCGGCGATCCGTGACATGGTGAAGGTGTTGAAGCCCGTCCCCGGCGTCTACCGCATGCTCGATACGCGCGGCGAGGTGCTGTATGTCGGCAAGGCTCGTAGTCTGAAGGCGCGGGTGGCGAACTACACGCAGATCGCCGGGCTGTCCGGACGGCTCCAGCGCATGGTCAGCCAGACCCGCAGCATGGAGATCATTACCACCAATTCCGAGGCTGAGGCGCTGCTGCTCGAAGCGCAATTGATCAAGCGGTTTCGCCCGCCGTTCAACGTGCTGTTGCGCGATGACAAGAGCTTTCCTTTCATCCTGTTGCGCGCCGATCACGCCTTCCCGCGCATCCAGAAACATCGCGGCGCGCGCCGGGCGAAAGGCAATTACTACGGCCCGTTTGCCAGCGCGGGCAGTGTGAATTCCACGCTGAATGCGCTGCAAAAGCTGTTCCTGCTGCGATCCTGCACCGACAGTTTCTTCAACAACCGTGACCGGCCGTGCCTGCTTTACCAGATCAAGCGGTGTTCGGCGCCGTGCGTGAACCGGATCAGCGAGCCGGATTATGAAGCGCTGGTGCGGCAGGCGAAGGATTTCCTCTCGGGCAAATCAAGCGCTGTGCAGGCTGATCTTGAGCGGCAAATGGCCGAGGCGGCGGAGAATTTGCAATTCGAAACCGCCGCCATGCTTCGCGACCGGTTGCGCGCGGCGACCTTTATTCAGGGCAGCCAGGCGATCAACGCGGCCGGACTGGGCGATGCCGATGTTTTTGCCTTGGCGGCCAAGGGCGGGGTGATGGGGTGCCAGGCGTTCTTCATCCGTGGCGGTCAGAACTGGGGCCACCGTGCGTTTTTCCCGCGCCACACCAATGATGTGGACGAGGCGCAGGTGCTCGCCAGCGTGATGCTGCAATTCTACGAAGAAGTGCCTCCGCCGCCGGTAATTCTGGTCGACCGCGAATTGCCCGAACGCGAGCTGATCGAGGCGGCGCTCTCGGAAGTCGCCGGGCGCAAGGTGCGGATATCGATTCCCGAACGCGGCGACAGGCGCAAGCTGATGACACAGGCGCAGCGCAATGCGGTCGAGGCGCTTGAGCGGCGATTGGCCGAAACCGGCACCAAGGCCAAAATCAACCGCGAGCTGGCGGAATTCCTTGAACTTGAGGCGCCGCCGCAGCGGATCGAAGTTTACGACAACAGCCATATTCAGGGCACCAAGGCGGTCGGCGCGATGATCGTCGCTGGGCCGGACGGGTTCGAAAAAGGCCAATACCGCAAATTCAACATCCGCGAGGCGCAGTCCAATGATGACTTCGCGATGATGCGCGAAGTTATGGCACGGCGGTTTCGGTCTTGGGGTGATGAAAACTCCGTTCGTGTCGAGCGTAGTCGAGACACCGATATGCCAGCAGGGTCTCTCGACGTCGCTCGAGACGAACGGAGAGAAGGCCACGAAACCATTCTCCCCGAACTGATCCTGATCGACGGCGGTAAGGGGCAAATGTCGAGCGTTATGCGCGTGCTGGAGGAAATCGGCATCGCCGATGAGATCGCAGTAATCGGCATCGCCAAGGGGCCGCATCACGGGCGTGACGGGCGCGAGGTGTTCCACTTCCCTGACGGGCGCGAAAAGCAGTTGCCGGTCAATTCGCCGCTGCTGTTCCATCTCCAGAATCTGCGCGATGAAGTGCACCGCTATGTCATCGGCGCACACCGGGCCAAGCGGTCAAAGGCGATCACTGCCAGTCCGCTCGATGAAATCTCTGGCATCGGACCGGCGCGAAAACGCGCGTTGCTGCTGCATTTCGGCACCGCCAGCAAGGTGCGCGCCGCTGCCTTGGAAGACCTGCAACGCGCCCCCGGCGTCAGCGCCAAGGTCGCGCAGCAGGTTTACGATTTCTACCACGCTGGCGATTAATATGGCCGGATGACCGGGTTCATGTTCGCCATGGTATCGTTTTTCGTCCTGCCCTTCGCGGTGATCGGGCTGCTGATCCTTGCCCATCGGTTGACCCCCGCGGCGATCTGGATGAGCCGCCCGGTGCAGGTTCTGGCCACTCTTTTGTTTCTGGCGAGTATCGCGGCGCCGATCGCGATCGTGAATATCGATAGCCAGGGCGAGTATTTCGAGGACGAAACCGCGTTGGTCAGCCAGGCTTTCGGCCTGCCCGCCGGGGTGCAGGTTGACCGGCAGGGGGATCGTACGCTGCGGCTGGGCGATTGCTGGCGCAACGCGGCCAACTGGCGTTCCGACGTGGTTTTCCCGAACGCAGCTGCCTTTGATCAATGGTATGCAGACGAAGGCTGGCGCACCGGGATCGTCGATCAGGCCGCGGGCTATTTCGGCAAGCAACCCAAGCAGGTGCGTGTGGCCCCGGGCGCACTCGACCTTCAAGAGCGCGCGCCACATTACGTCCTTTCCGACGAAGGGGGATCCTATCACCGCAATGTGCGCATCCTCGAATTTTACGAACCTTTTGTCTGCGCTGCGATCGAGCGCGATGCGGACGGAACCATTTCGCTGCGCCCCTGTGACCCGATTGCCGAGCGTGCGGACATGGGAAATGCGGGAAGGGTGATCGTCAATCCGAGCGCCAAGAACCGTACGCTCGAAGGCCGGATCTATTATGCGAGCGGCCCGTCCTATTGCACCAATCCGCTGCGCCGGGCTGTCAATAATGCGCTAGGCCTGCCGCACCCGGAGGGCGGCGAGCCAAACACATCAATGGGCGGAGTTTTGCCGATCATGTGAGCGGCAACGGCTGCGGCGACCGGCTAGCATCGCCGCAGCATCGTTGACGGCGCTTGGCTTGGCTTACTGGCCGTCGAGCGCCTTGCTCACCAGCACGTTGACAGCCACGCGGCGGTTCTGCGCGCGTCCGGCAGCGGTGGTGTTGTCGGCCGCCGGGTCGGCAGTCGCCATCCCGGTCGGGGTGAGCATCCGGTACGGCTTCCACTTGCACACCTGTTGCAGGTGATTGACCACTGCGGCAGCGCGCTTTTCGCTCAGCGTCTGATTCAATTCCTGCGAGCCAGTGGTATCGGTATATCCGAGCACCAGCATCAGCGAATTCTCGTTGGCATCAGCCTGCCGCGCTGCTTCGCACAGTTCAGCCCGCGCGCCGGGGGTCAGCGCCGATTTGCCAGTGTCGAAATAGACGTTGGTGGTGCCTTTGATGTTGTACTTGTCGATATCGCCAAGCCGCCCACGCAAAGCTTCGGTGGCCGCAGCATTGGCCTGGATCGCTGCGCCTTGTGCGCCGAACTGCTGCGCGGTGCCGCCACGGATCATACGGGCGATCTGGGCGTCATCGCCGGTGAAGCGCACCTCGTTGGCGACCAGGCCGTCGCCATATTGCGAGGTTTTTACGATCACGGTCAGGCCGTTGATGAGCGCGCTTTGATCGAAGGTCTTGTTGCCGATGCCGAGGAAACCGCCGCGGGTGCGGATTTCGGTCTCGGGGTGCAGTGTCACGGTGTTGACCGAGCCATCATTGGCGGTCACCTGCAGCCTCTGTCCCTGCCGGGCGGTGATGATGCCGGTGACCTTGGGCCCATCGCCCAACTCGCTGATCGGCGGCAGGTTGCCATAAACGGTGGTCAGCACTTCGCTGCCGTTGGCGGGCGGCGCGTTTTGCGCGGAAAGGGTGGTGGCAGCGGTTGCGCCCAACAACGCAATCAGCGCCATCTTGCGCGAGGTTCGAATAGTCGTGATCACAGTGGTGTTGCTCCTGTGGTGAGGGCCGGCGATTTCCGAGGGGTGGCCCTGCGTTGGCATGTAGCGACATTGGGGGTGTTCAGAATCACCTTGCTGTCAGATGAACGACGCTGCCCCAGTCACCGCAGGAGCGGGCAACCGGGGCAAGTTATGCGACGAGTTGAGCAATCCCGACCTGCGCCCGGCGCCGATTATTGGCTGGCTTGCGCCGCAATCCAGCGATCAATCTTGGCTTCGAGCACCGCCAGCGGCAGGCCGCCCGTGTTCAAGACCTGTTCGTGGAACGCCTTGATGTCGAACCGCTTGCCCAGCCGGGTTTCAGCACGTTTGCGCAATTCCTGAATTTTGAGCGCGCCGATCTTGTATGCCAGCGCCTGGCTGGGAATGGCGATATAGCGATCAACCTCGGCCACGACTTCGGTACGGGTCATGCCGGAGTTCGTCAGCATGAAATCAATCGCCTGATCGCGGGTCCAGCCCTTGGCGTGGATGCCGGTATCGACCACCAGCCGCATCGCGCGCAGCTG
>JANQTR010000199.1 GCA_030731635.1 Erythrobacter sp.
GCTCGTGCCGATCATGGCCGCGCTGGCGCGCAGTTCGGCGCGGTTGCACGCGGCGAGTGCGTGGTCGCGCAGGCAGTGGCCATCCTCAAGCAGCATCAACCGCCCCTGATCGATCATGTCCGGCTTGACGCTCGCCGGGGGATCGCGCGGGTCATCCTTGGGAAAGGCAATAAACAACCGGTCGTCGGCGATATGGGCAATCGCGGCGTCGCCCGTTTCAAACGGCAGCGCCAGCAACACGCAATCAACCCGCCCGTGATTGAGCGATTCGAGCGCATCGTGGCTGGTTTCCTCGCGCAATAGCAGCTTCAATTCCGGCCGGTCGCGCCGCAGGCGCGGCAGCACGCGCGGCAGCATGAAGGGAGCGATGGTCGGGATCACGCTCATCCGCAATTCGCCGACCAAGGGTTTGCCCGAAGCCTGCACCAGATCGACAAGTTCCTCCGCCTCACGCAGCAGGCGATTGGCTTTGGCCACCACCTGTTCGCCCAGCGCAGTAAAGCGAACCACCCGACGCGAGCGTTCCACCAGCGTCACGCCGAGCAGCGATTCAAGCTCACGGATGCCCGCCGACAGGGTTGATTGCGACACGAAACTGGCATCGGCCGCTTTGCCGAAATGGCCGTGCTCAAAGAGCGCGACGAGGTATTGCAGTTGCTTGATGGTGGGGAGGTATGTGCTCACGGCGGTTTGCTCATTCTGCCGCCAGCGTGTCTGGCTCGTCCGGTTCATCTGCTTCGGCTGGCGCGTCTACGACCACATCATCGATGTGGGTCATCTTGAGCCTGCCGCGCTCCACCGCAAAGGCCAGCTTGCCTTCAACCAGATCAAGCGCGTCCTTGCCGAACACTTCGAACCGCCAGCCCTTCAGCACGGGGAGATCGCGCACGCCTGCGGCCAGCGCTTCCATTTCGTCAGCGCGGGTCAGCAGGCGCGGGGCGACGTCAATTTCGCGGGCGCGGATTTTGAGCAGCAGTTTGAGCAGATCAGCCACCAATGCGCCTTCCTTGCCCAAAGGCGCGCCATGTTTGATCTTCTCAGGCATTTCGTCCTTGGGCAGCGGCTCGGCCTCGGCGAGGATTTTCATCAGCCGTTTGCCAATGTCATTGTCTTTCCATGCAGGGGAAAGACCGCGCACCTTGGCAAGGTCAGCTTGGCTTTTGGGCGGGTGGCTGGCGATATCGGCTAGCGTTTCATCGCGCATGATGCGGCCGCGCGGGATGTTTTTGTGCTGCGCCTCGGCTTCGCGCCATCCGGCCAGCGCCTTCATCCGGCCCAGCACCTGCGGATTGCGGCCCGACTGGCGGATGCGCTTCCAGGCGACATCGGGATCGGTGAGGTAGTTCGACGGATCAGCCAGCTTTTCCATCTCGGCATCCAGCCATCCGCCGCGCCCGGTCTTGATCAGTTTCTTCAGGATGCGCGGGAAAATCGTGGCGAGGTGGGTGACATCGCCAATCGCATATTCGATCTGCCGGTCGGTCAACGGACGGCGGCTCCAATCGGTAAACCGCGCACCCTTGTCGATCGTCAGGCCCATCCACGTTTCAACCAGATTGGCATAGCCGATCTGTTCAGACTGGCTGATCGCCATCATCGCGATTTGCGTGTCGAAAATCGGATGCGGGGTGCGCTTGGTCAGATTGACGATGATTTCCACGTCCTGCCCGCCCGCGTGGAACACCTTGAGCACGTCTTCATTGTCGCACATCAGATCGAGCAGGGGCTTAAGATCAATCCCCGGCGCCATCGGATCGATCGCCGCAGCTTCTTCGGTGTTAGCAATCTGCACCAGGCACAGCTCGGGCCAATAGGTGTTTTCGCGCATGAATTCGGTGTCGACCGCAACGAATTCAGACTTGGCGAGGCGTTCGCACAGTTCGGAGAGGGCCTCGGTCGTGGAAATCAGTTCGTGGATTTTCATGTCATCTTTGCTCTTGCGGGCGGAGTGCCGCCCTCGGGATTGAACCCAGTAGCCGTCGCACCGCTTGACAAAGTGCAAGGCTTGCCCTGTTAGCGCGCCGGTAATGGCCCGGATGTGGCATGACCACGTCCGGCTGCCCGGCGCCCTAGCGTCATAGCCTCGGACAGGACAAGAGTTTAGATGCACCCCTACCGCACGCATACTTGCGCACAGCTTTCTTCCGCTCTGGTGGGCGAAACCGTCCGTTTGTCGGGTTGGGTTCACCGCAAGCGCGATTTTGGCGGGCTGTTGTTCGTTGATTTGCGCGATCATTACGGCATTACCCAAATCGTGGCCGATGCAGATTCGCCCGCCTTGTCGGTGCTGGACCGGCTGCGGGTGGAATCGGTCATCACGATCGAAGGCGAAGTGAAAGCGCGTTCGGCTGAAACGGTGAACCCGCGGATTGCCACCGGCGAGGTTGAGGTGTTTGCCCGCAGCATCACGGTGCAAAGCGCGTCCGAAGAACTGCCGCTGCCGGTTGCCGACGAACAACCATATCCTGAAGACGTGCGGCTGAAGTACCGCTTCCTCGATCTGCGGCGCGAAACGCTGCACAAGAACATCATGACCCGCGTGGCGGTGGTCGCAGATATTCGTGCGCGGATGGCGGCTGTGGGGTTCAACGAATT
>JANQTR010000200.1:0-2875 GCA_030731635.1 Erythrobacter sp.
GTTCTACGCCATGCAGCGCGGCCTCGGCGAAGAGGAAGCCGTGGCGCTGATCGTCAACGGCTTCGCCAAGGACGTGCTGAAAGAGCTGCCGATGGAATTCGCGGTCGAAGCATAGAAGCTGCTGGCGATTTCGCTTGAGGGGAGCGTGGGGTGAAGATTAATTTTATCAGTATTTTGTTTGCCTGCATGGCGCTTTCGCAGCCAGTGATGGCACAGTCTCCGCTAGAAGGCAGAGCAAAGGCCATCGACGACGAGTCTTCGTTCACGGGCACCGCGAACTATCCCGACGTCCTCTCGCCCGCCTTGCGTCCATACCTGCAGTGCGAGCTTCGCAGGGCTGGCTCCAAGGTGCTTTCGAAGGGTGAAGTGGTCGAGGGGCCGAGCAGTGAATCCGAATGCACAGCGATCCGCGAAACGGCCTTGGCAAACGCGAACAAGGTCTTGGATCGCGAAGGCATAGAATCGGAAGAAGCACGAGCGCGCATCATCAAGCGGGCGTTCGGAGCAATCGATGCCCTCGCGGCTTCTCAGCGTGTGTGGCGGGCCGCGAACCAATGACCACCCGTAAAACCCTCGCCCTCAACCCCGAGGCTGCCACCGACGCCGCCCCCGCGCTCAAGAAGAAGGGCCGCGGGTGGGAGATTTCGGATTCGCGGCTCGATGCCCTGCACGAACAGGCGCGCGAGATGCGACGCCATTCGACCGACGCGCACAAGGCGCTCGCCGAACGGTTCGCCAAGGCTGATCTGGGCCGTTACAAATTCACCCGCCACGCGGTGGTCGGCAGCGCGATTATCGATTTCAATTGCCACGCCATTGGCCTTGCCCTGTCGATTGACGAGGAGGGGCAGAATGATGCGCTGGCAAAGCGCCGCGACAAGAGCCTTGAAAGCGTCGGCATCCGCGTGATGCGCGTTCCGGCGAGCGAGGTTCTGACCGATATCGACGCCGTGCTGCAACGCCTGACCATCGCGATGCGCGAACGCATCGGCGACAGGAAACAGGCCGCGCGCGCGCACAAGGCGGCCAACCCCAATCAAGATTATTCGCGGCCCAAACCGCGCTCTGGTTCAACCGACGACAAGCCACGGAGCCGCAAACCATGATCGCCAGTCTCATCGCTCCATTGCTCGCGCTGCAAGGCACGGGCGAAGCCGCCGTGGCCATCAAGAACGACAATCCCGAAACCTGGAGCGTCGAATATCCGCGCCTGATCCAGCCGCAGGTCGCTGATTATCGCCGCTGCCTTGGAGTGACGAACCGCCGGATCGCCGGACGGGCAGATTTCGAAACGCAGCACGCCGCCGATCTGACTCGCTGCGCCGCCGTGCGCGCCGCCGCCACCACGCAGGCTAATGCTGCGTTTGTGGGCGCCAAGACCGCGATGACGCCCGCCGAAGTTGAACAGCTGTTCGCCAATATCGGCAGCATCCACGTGGCACGTGGCCGCGACCTCGACAGCCAGTTCACTGCGCGCTTGGCCGGGGCTGCGGCAGCCAGCGATGCATACGATGCGGGACGGCCCAGAGGGCTGGTGATCGAATTGCGCGATGCCAGCGTGGTCAAGGCGCGCACCGACGCGGTCGCACCCGCTGGCGCGCAGAAAGACAAGGACGGAAAACAATAATGCTTACCATCACCGATCTTCACGCCACCGTCGGCGGCGCGGACAATCCCAAGCCGATCCTCAAGGGACTGAGCCTGACGGTCCCGGCGGGCGAGATTCACGCAATCATGGGCCCCAACGGCGCGGGCAAATCGACGCTGGCAAACGTGCTCGGCGGCAAGCCGGGTTACGACGTGACCGGTGGCAGCGTGACCT
Organism: Erythrobacter sp.; assembly: GCA_030731635.1. Taxonomy (GTDB): domain Bacteria; phylum Pseudomonadota; class Alphaproteobacteria; order Sphingomonadales; family Sphingomonadaceae; genus Erythrobacter. The sequence goes on from JANQTR010000200.1 coordinate 1,823, forward strand.
TTTGCGGGCAGGATCTGCTGGCGCTGGATCCGCACGAACGCGCTGCGGCCGGGCTGTTCCTTGGCTTTCAATACCCGGTCGAAATCCCGGGCGTCTCTAATGTCCAGTTCCTGCGCGAAGCCTTGAACGCCCAGCGCCGCCAGCGCGGCGAAGAACCGCTGTCGGGCGGTGAGTTTCTGAAGCTCGCCAAGGACAAGGCAGCCCTGCTGCAAATGGACATGGATATGCTCAAGCGGCAGGTGAATGTCGGCTTTTCCGGCGGCGAGAAAAAGCGCGCCGAAATGGTGCAGATGGGCATCCTCAACCCGGCCTTCGCGGTGCTGGATGAAACCGATAGCGGCCTCGACATCGATGCGCTGCGGATTGTGGGCGCAGGGATCAATGCGATCATGCGCTCCCCGGACAAGGGTGTGCTGCTAATCACCCACTACCAGCGCCTGCTCGACGTGGTGAAGCCTGACAAGGTCAGCGTGCTGGCAGGCGGCCGGATCGTCGAAACCGGCGGCCCGGAACTCGCGCTGCGGCTTGAGGCCGAGGGTTATGATGCGGTGATGGCATGATGGCAGAAGTCGCTACCCTCACCCTCCCCACCCGCCGCGACGAAGCGTGGCGCTATGCTGATATGGACGGGCTGGCGCGGCTTGGCATCGCGGCGCTTGACCAGTGGCAGGAAATTGCGGTGCCTGCGGGTGAGAGCATGCGGCAGTGCTTCGTGGTCGGCAGTGACCAGCCTGAACTCCACCGCCTGCGCGTGACTTTGGGCGAAGGCGCGACCGCTGCGTTCTTCGTCACCAATGCCGGGAACGATTACACCCGCGTCGAAGTGGAAGTGCACCTCGCCCGCGGTGCGCATTTCGAATTTGGCGGTGTGACCATTGGCGGCGGGGATGCGACCCGCGAATTCGTGACCAAGGTTGTCCACGCCGAGCCGGAGGCGACCAGCAACCAGACGGTGCGCGCCGTGCACTGGAACACCGGCACCGGCAATTTCCTCGGCGAAATCAAGGTCGCGCGCCATGCGCAGAAGACTGACGCGGCGCAGGATTTCAAGGC
>JANQTR010000200.1:2975-7549 GCA_030731635.1 Erythrobacter sp.
GGCAAGCCGTGGCATTACCTCGACACCGCCGCCACCGCGCAGAAACCGCGCGCCGTGATCGATGCGATGGCGCGGGCTATGGGCGAGGACTACGCCACGGTTCACCGCGGGGTCTATGCCCGCTCAGCCGAAATGACGCTCGCCTACGAAGATGCTCGCCGTAAGGTTGCAGGCTTCATCGGCGGGCGCGAGGCGGAGCTTGTCTTCACCCGCGGCGCCACCGAGGCGATCAATCTGGTCGCCAACACCTGGGGCCGCGCGAACCTCAAAGCTGGTGACCGCATCCTGCTGTCGCAGCTGGAGCACCATTCGAACATCGTGCCGTGGCAAATGCTGGCTGAGGTTACCGGCGCGGTCATCGATGTCTGCCCGTTGACAGCCGATCATCAGATTGACCTCGATGCCGCCGAAGCGATGCTGACCGATGCGCACAATCTGGTCGCGTTTGCCCATGTATCGAACGTGCTCGGCAGCGTGCTTGATGCCCCGCGCGCCGCAGCGCTGGCACACAAGGTCGGCGCAAAGCTGTTGCTCGATGGCTGCCAAAGCGCGCCGCACATGCCGGTCGATGTCACGGCATTGGACTGCGATTTCTACGTATTCAGTGCGCACAAGCTCTACGGCCCGACCGGGATCGGCGCGCTGTGGGCAAAGGCGGAAATCCTTGATGCCATGCCGCCATGGGAAGGCGGCGGCGCGATGATCGACCGCGTGACTTTTGAACGCACCACCTATGCGCCCGCACCGCAACGGTTCGAGGCCGGAACGCCCGCGATTACCGAAGCCATCGCGTTTGGCGCAGCGGTTGATTACGTCAGCGAAATCGGTCTGGCAGCGATGCACGAACGCGAGGCAGCTTTGGTCACCCGGCTGCGGCGAGAGCTTGCCGCGATGAATGATGTTCGCCTTTTCGGGCCTGAGAACAGCGCCGGGATCGTCAGCTTCATGGTCGGCGACATTCACCCGCACGATCTGGGTACGATCCTTGACGAAGCCAACGTGGCAATCCGCGCAGGCCACCACTGCGCACAGCCGCTGATGGATTATCTGGGCGTACCCGCAACCGCGCGCGCCAGTTTCGGGCTCTATTCAAGCGATGCGGATATTGACGCGCTGATCGCCGGAATCGCCCGCACCCGCCGCATTTTTGGCAAAGGATGAAGCCAATGGACAGCACCGCAGATCATTCCGATATGACCATGAACAAGCCGCCGCGCGCGCGGGTCGAGGATGCCGTAGATTCGGACACCGCGCCCGCAGCCGAAGCGCCGCGCAGCCGCGATTATCTCGACGGCTTCCTGGCCGCCAAGGTCGGCGACAGCCCGGTCGGCGGCGATGGCAGTGAATTGCAGGCCGATGTGATCGCCGCCTTGCGCGAAATCTTCGACCCGGAAATCCCCGTCAACATCTATGATCTTGGCCTGATTTACGGGGTTGAGGTGGATGATAGCCGTGACGCCACAATCACCATGACGCTGACAACCCCGCATTGCCCGGTCGCCGAAACCATGCCCGCCGAGGTCGAATTGCGCGCGTCGTCTGTGCCGGGGATCCGTGATGCCGAAGTGGTGCTGGTGTGGGACCCACCGTGGGGGCCGCACAAGATGTCGGACGAAGCCCGGCTCGAATTGGGGATGCTGTGATGACCGACATTGCCACCACTCCCCGTCCGGCGCCCAAGGCGGCGGTGATCCTTACGGCAGGTGCCGAAGCACGGATCGCCGATCTGATGGCCAAAGCGCCCGGCGATGCGATCGGCGTAAAGCTGTCGACTCCGCGCCGGGGCTGTTCGGGGCTGGCCTATTCGGTCGACTATGTGACCGAAGAAGCCAAGTTCGATGAGAAAATCATCACCCCTGGCGGCGTGTTCTATATCGACGGGGCGAGTGTGCTCTATCTGATCGGTAGCACGATGGACTGGCGCGAAGATGATTTCACCGCCGGCTTCGTGTTCGAAAACCCCAACGCCAAAGGCGCGTGCGGCTGCGGTGAGAGTTTTATGGTCTAGGCCGCTAGCGCAGCCTTAGCCTTCTGCCGCCAACCGCGCGATCAACCGGCTTTCAAGCGCATCGACCTCGCCATCGGCGTTGATCATTTTTTCGAGCCATTGGTTTTCATGTTCGGTGACGACTTCGCCCGCTGATGCCAGCGCGCCATAGTCAGGGCCGGTCACGCCTTTTTTGCCGAACACCTTGCCGAAATGGTTGAACTGCTGGCGACCGTCGCGCGCCATACGGCCCATGAAGCGGCCGACGCTGGCGCTGTTGTCGGCGAAGAACGTTTCCAGTTCCAACGTGCGTTCGCGGCTGAGTTGCGCGTTGGGCAGCACGAAACCCTTGAGGTAATTGGCAACCCCATCGACGAACAGATCGTCCCACTCAGGCGCGTTTTCTTCGGCGAGGGTTTCGTCCTTCAGCCGCCACAGCATTTCAGCATCAAACCGCGTGACCGCCGCCGGGCCATGGCCGCCAGATGCAAAGATCGTGCGGCGGATAATCCGGCATTCGGCAGAGCTGATATGGGTCGCAGAAAGCTCGCCGCCGCAACGGGTCGCGCCGGTGCCAGTGAGCACTTCGCGTTCGACCTGATCGAGCACGTAGTTCTTGAGCCGGTCTGGGGTGTTCTCAGCGCGTTCGATGATGCGCACCATGGTTTCAAGTTCAACCATGCTTTCGGTCACGCCATCGGAATCGATCTGGCCGATCAGCCATGCAGCTTCGTCTTCGCTGCATTGCAGGCGCGGGGGTGAACCGTTGAGCACGAATTCGCCAATCGCTTCGACGAAGAAATCGCACCATTCATTGCTGCGCACGCTCAGCGCGTTATTCAGCGCAAACAAGGCTTCGGCTTCGGCGCGGGTGATGATGCCATCGCCCCAACCTTCGCGGCGCAGTGCCAGAAGTTCGTCGGCAGTCACCTGCCCGTCGGCCGCAGCGCGCTGTGCGATGTCAATGAATTGCGTGGTCATGGCGCGGTCAAATCCTCATGTTTCCGCCGTCTAATGGCACAAACAGGCTTAAGACCTGGTTACCGGCCGGTCATCGCAGCTCGACTTCGCGGATGCAGGCGCCTTGATCAACCGCCACTCCGCCCTGCCGCAAGCGCGCCTCGACATGGGCAGCGGTGGGATCGGCCCCAAACCGCTGGGGGTAGAGATAGATGTCGAGCACGCAGGAGCTCCCGGCAAATTGCAGCTTGCGCGCGTCGCCTTCGGCCAAGTCGATGCGCGGTTCGCCAAACCGGCGGGTGAGCGTCGGCGCGGTCAACCCGATCACCCCTTCGAGCCCCTGTGCCGCCATCACTTGCGGTACGCGGACCGCACCGCTGCGCGTCGGGACTGTGGCGGCGGCGGTCGGCGCAGGCTTGGGGCTGCTCGCACAGCCCGACAACGCAAGCGCCGCGCTGGCAAAGATGGCAATTGGCTTGATCATCCCGCGTCTCCGCTCTGTTCGATCCGCCGAAGCACCAGATGTGTCCCCGCCGCTGCACCGATGATCGGTGCGATCAGATTGATGAACGGCACCAGCATCATCCCGGCAATCGCCGCACCCATGATCAGCCGCTCAGCCGCGGGTGCGGGGTTGCCGCGCAGGTCGTTCCCGCAATGCCGCAGCCACGCCATATCGGTCAGCTCGCGCCCCAGCAGGACGGCATTGACAGAAAGAAACACCAGCGCCGGGCCAATCGCCGTGAAAACCAGCACCGCCGCCAGCGGCAACGCTAGCAGGTTATAGCCGAGCGCGCGGCCAAGCCCACGCAACGAATTGCCCAGATCGCGGTGAAATGGCAGCGTCCGCGCCTTTGCCGCCAGCGCGGGATAATGGCGCGCTTCGACAGCGGCGACGATTTCGTCCGCAAAGAATTGCAGCACGGCAATGGCCACCACCCGGAACAACAGCCACATCGCCACCGGCACCAGCAACACTGCGGCGAGCCCTGCCCAGCCTTCGTCCAGGCCGTAACGCGCGGTAACTGCGGCGAGTGCGAAGTAGAGCCCGACTCCCAGGCCTGCAAACAACACCAGCGTGATCGCGATGCTTTTGACCGCGACCATCACCACCGCGCGATCAGCAAGCTGGCCGAAGGCTTTGGCAAGAGCGGCGGGTACAGCTGACATGTGCCGTCCGATGCTGCGCGCGCGCCGCGAAGTCAACGCATCTGCAACGCGGTGCACACAGGTGCTTGGCGCAAGCGCCGAACGGGGCTAGGCGGCGCGTCACGTCAAACCCAAGGAATCCGCTGTGCCCGAACCCACTCCCGCCCGTTACGACGTTATCGCTATCGGCAATGCCGTGGTCGATGTGATTGCCTCTTGTGATGAGGAGCTGATCGATGAACTCCAGCTCAATCGTGGCGGCATGACCCTGATCGACGAAGGGCGGGCCGATGCGCTGTACGAAGCCATGCCGCCGGCGCGTGAGCTGTCCGGCGGTTCGGCGGCCAACACGCTGGCCGGGCTGGCGACACTGGGCCTGCAATGCGCCTTTATCGGGCAGGTGGCTGACGATCAGCTGGGCAAGGTGTTCCGCCACGACATGCGCGCCACCGGGATCGATTTCGATACCCCTGCACGG
>JANQTR010000200.1:7649-11787 GCA_030731635.1 Erythrobacter sp.
GGTGTTCCGCCACGACATGCGCGCCACCGGGATCGATTTCGATACCCCTGCACGGAACGGCGAGCCTGCCACGGGCCGCGTTCTGATCTTCGTCACTCCTGATGGCGAGCGGACGATGAACACCTTCCTTGGCGCCGGCCAGTTCCTGCCAGCCGCTGCGCTGGATGAAGATCTGATCGCCAGCGCTGCGATCCTCTATCTCGAAGGCTATCTGTGGGACCCCGAAGAACCCCGCCGTGCGATGCGCCGCGCGATCGAAGTGGCCCGCAATGCCGGGCGCAAGATCGCCTTCACCGCGTCGGAAAGCTTTGTGATCGACCGTCATGGCGATGATTTCCGCAGCATGATCGAAGACGGGGTGATCGACATCCTGTTCGTCAACGAAAGCGAACTTGCCACGCTGACCGGCGAGGATGATTTCGAGGCAGGTCTCGCCGCGGTTGCTGACAAGGTTCCGGTGCTGGTTGCCACACGGAGCGAAAAAGGCGCGGTTGCTATCGCCCATGGTGAACGCGCAGAGGTTGCTGCCGTGCCGGTGATAAAGGTGGTCGACACCACCGGCGCGGGCGACCAGTTCGCCGCCGGTTTCCTGTCAGGCTATGCCCGAGGCGAACCGCTGACTCGTTGCCTGAAGCGCGGGGCGATTGCCGCATCGGAGGTCATCGCCCATTACGGCCCGCGTCCCGAAGCCGACATGATCGCGCTGATGGCGGAGCGGCTTTGACCCCCCGGTCTGGGGCAGGATTGTTTCACGTGAAACATAGGCTGGAGGGTATCTGGAGGGGGTCAAGACCAGTCTGAAGGGGGCCTGGCGTTGCTGGTGCGAACGCGCCCCCTCCCGGTTCGTCTCGATCGTGTCTAAGGGTCGTTAGTCACTCGTCCGGCACATATCCGGCCTTGCGCAATGTCACCATGTAGCGCGCGATCTGGTCGATCTGCGGACGAGTGAGGGTGAAATCCATATCCTCGGGGTAATTATGCGCCTCGGCCAGCCAGTCGGCGAGCGATTTTTCCGACAGACCCCGCCGATTGGCAATCGCGGCAAAGCTGGGCGAGGCCGGATTGGGCGACAGGAATGGCGGCTCAACCGCATGGCATCCGCCGCACGCCGCCTCGACGAAAGCAGGCGCGCGGGTGTCGTGCGATGGCGAGGTCGCTTTGCCGACCAGCGGTGGGCCATCCGGTGTAGCAGTCTGGCAAGCGGTGAGCGTTGCGAGCAGGGCGAGCATGAGAAAGCGATGGGTCATGTTGTCTGTTTGCACGCGCCGAGCGGCGGTTTCCTTGATCGGGATCAAATTCCGGCTTCGCTTTGGCGCGCATCGATCAATTCCTCGAGGAACAGCGACATCAACATCGGCTGACCATTCACCCCGGCCTTGGCGTAAACCTGGCTCAGCTGCGAGCGCACCGTACCGCTCGCTGAACCGCGCATGGTGGCAATTTCAGCCACAGTGCAGCCCTTGAGCGCGAACAGCGCGACGTCAGCTTCCGAACGCGACAGACCCCAACCGGCAAAGCGGTCCGCAATCAATTCGCCCATCGCGCCGCGCGCCAGCGCCAGTGCCGCTGCGTGGCGATGCGCCTCGGCCAGCAGGCGGCGCACCATGATCCCGCCAAACAGGCTGCCTGCAAGCAATGCCACCCCAACCAGGATATCGATCAGCGGCAGCGCATCGACGCCCGATTCCTGCACCGCATCAACGATGAAATAGATGGCGGCCACCAATTGCAGGCCGACCACCAGCGCCGCGATCCAGACCCTGCGCAGCGCCGCATCATCCATGAGACAAGTGCTGATGACGGGTCATTTGAACTCCTGCTTATGGGCAAACCGGTCGCGGTATGCGTAACCCGCCGTCCCAGCACCCGGAAATGCAAGAGATACACGATGACCGACGATTTCAAAGATGCGCTTACCAAAGTCCCGGCGGTGACGCTGGGCTTCTGGGTTATCAAGATCCTCGCCACCACCTTTGGCGAGACGATGGGCGATACCGTCAGCATGAGCTGGCTGGGCGAGACCACGGCGGCGGCAGGGCAAGGCGGGTTCAACGGCTATCTGGTCGGCACCGCATTGTTCGGCGGGCTGTTGGCGGCGCTGGTATGGATGCAGATCCGCGCACATGCGTTTCATCCGTGGCTTTATTGGGCGACGATCATCGCTTCGACCACGGCGGGGACAACATTGGCCGATTTTGCCACCCGATCACTCGGGATCGGCTATCCGGGCGGCTCGCTATTGCTGCTGGCACTGGTGCTGGCGAGCCTGTTCGTCTGGCACCGCGCGATGGGGAGCATTTCAGTCAGTTCGGTGCACGAGCCGCGTGCCGAATTGTATTACTGGCTGACGATCACCTTCTCGCAAACGCTCGGTACGGCGCTGGGTGACTGGGTGGCTGACGGGCCGCTCGGCTATTCGGGCGCAGCGCTGATCTTCGGCGGTGCGTTGGCGCTGGTAGCGGGAGCCTATTTCCGCAGCCGCATCAGCCATGTTGCGCTGTTCTGGGCGGCCTTCATCCTGACCCGCCCGCTGGGCGCGGTGGTTGGCGATTTCCTTGACAAGCCAGTCAGTCATGGCGGGCTGGAATTGAGCCGGTTGGTGGCCTCGCTGGTGCTGGGCGGGGCGATCATTGCGCTAATCTGGCTGGTACCGCAGCGCGCGGGACAAGCGGAACGGCAGGCCGCCTAACAGCAATGCCAGCCGCAGCCTCCGGCAACCATCGGCGCGTGCCTGCGTTGGTGGATACGGGGCGAAGCAAAACCGCATCATTCAAGGAGATTGTTCTGTGCCTGTGACTCCTTCTGCCTGCCTCTCAGTCCGTCCACTGCGCCGCTGGAGCATGATGCTGGCCGCGCCCGTGGTGCTCGCCAGCCAGAGCGCGCAAGCCGCTTCACCGGATGATTGGGACACCGCCAGCGATGTCGGGGTCGGTTCGCTGGTGCTGTGGTCAATCGGTGCGCCCGCGGTCAAGGGCGACAAACAGGGCGCATTGCAAGCAGGCGCATCGGTGGTCACCGGGTTCGGCGCGGCGCAGGGGTTGAAGCAGGTGTTCCCCGAAACGCGCCCCGATGGCAGCGGCAATGACAGTTTTCCTTCGGGCCACACCGCCACCGCCTTTGCCGCAGCGACCAATATTCTCGACCGGCGCGGTGCGGCTGAGGGCATCCCCGCGCTCGCGCTCGCCAGTTTCGTCGGTCTGGCGCGGGTCAAGGCGGACAAGCACCACTGGTATGACGTGGTGGCGGGCGCGGCGATCGGCTCGGCCTCAGGCTTGCTGATCACCCGGCACCAACGCCCTGATGCCCCCAAGGTGTTCGCTTGGGGAGATTTTCACAGCGCAGGCGTGACCTACGCGGCGCGGTTCTAACTGCGCTCCCGCTCAACCTCGCGCCAGCCGATGTCGCGGCGGCAGAAGCCGGTGGGGAAGCTGATCTTGTCGACCGCTGCGTAGGCGATCCGCTGCGCCTCGGTGACATTCCGGCCCATGGCAGTGACGTTTAGCACCCGGCCCCCGTTCGCCACCAGCGCGCCGTCCTGCAATGCGGTGCCGGCGTGGAATACCTTAGCGCCGCCTGCTGCGGCGTCACCCAGATCAATCGCGCCGCCCTTGTCCGGGGTGCCGGGGTAGCCGTTCGCGGCCATCACCACGGTCTGCGCGGTATCGCGGCGAAACTGCGGTTCAACCCCCGCCAACTCACCCTTGGCGCAGGCGAGCATGATGGGGACGAGATCGCTCTGCAACCGCATCATCAGCACCTGGCATTCAGGATCACCGAAGCGGGCGTTGTATTCGATCAGCTTCGGCCCGTCTGCCGTCAGCATCAGGCCGGCAAACAGCACGCCCGCATAGGGGTTCCCCTCCTCACGCATCGTCCGCACGGTGGGTTCGATAATCTCAGCCATCACCCGCGCCTGCAACTCGGGCGTGAGCACCGGGGCGGGAGAGTAAGCTCCCATGCCGCCGGTGTTCGGCCCCACGTCGCCATCGCCGACGCGTTTGTGATCCTGCGCGCTACCAAACGGGACGATTGCGGTGCCATCGGTGAGCGCGAAGAAACTCGCTTCCTCGCCTTCCATGAACTCCTCGATCACGACCTGCGCGCCTGCGCCCCCGAAAGCCCCGCCGAACATGTCGGC
>JANQTR010000201.1 GCA_030731635.1 Erythrobacter sp.
AGCGTGTTTTGAGGAGGCGACGCTCACGATGGTCAGCTTGTGTCAGGCCTTGGGCGGGGGGGCAAGGGCAGCGAATGGCGCGTGTCGGGGATAGTGCGATGCCTACGTACAGCACCTTATCGCATCTGTGATACGGCTGGTCGCTGGTTAACGCGGGATTTACTTTGTTCTGGCATTGAAATGCGACAAGGGAATGGCGTCGCCGCCCCGTTTGGGTGCCTCATTCAGGGCAGAAATTTTGGACCATGTGCGCAATTTGAACGATCCGACCGGGCCGGACGATGGCACGGATGCGGATCTGCGCGCGCTGACGGTGGTTGATGCGGCTGCGGAAAGGGGCGCGGCGCACGACCACGCCCCGCTCGATCCCGAAACCGCGCGCGATCTGCTGCCCTATCTGCGCAACAGCCGCGCGCTGGCGCTGCCTACCCCTGCACAAAAGGCGCGGCGCAGGGTGCTGGCCCGCGTTGATGGCTGGGGCGAACGCTATGACGAATGGCGTCTTGCCGCCTCACGCTGGTTTGACCGTACCGATCTTGCGCCTGATCTGGCCGAGGATATCGGCAGCCGCCGGTGGTTCCGCGGGCTGGGTACGATGCTGGGCCTTGGCGCGGTGGCGCTGGCATTCTGGCCCGATCTCACCCCGCTCGAAGCGCGGCCTGCGATGCCGCAGGATGATGAGGTCACCAGCGAATTGCGCAGCCAGATGATCCTGCCGCTGGCGCTGGGCGCGGATTCGGGCCGCCGGATGGGGCCGACCCAGGCCGTAATCCCCCTGAAAAGCGCGCCCGAACGGCCGCAGATCCAGATGGTGGTGACACTTGCGCCGGGCGACAGTTTTACCGCGATGCTGCGCCGGGCGGGGGTATCGGCGGGCGATATTGATCGCGCCGCTGCACTGGTCGGTCAGGCCCTGCCGCTATCTGATATTGCATCGGGCACGCAGATGGACGTGCTGTTGGGCCGCCGTCCTGCCCCCGGTCAGGCCCGTCCGCTTGATAGCCTTGCGTTCCGGGCGCGGTTCGATCTGGAGCTGGAACTTACCCGCCCCGGCGTGGGAGAGACCACGGCCGATGGCACCCCGGTGATCCCCAGTGGCCCGCTGGCCTTGCAGCGCAACATCATCCGCGTGGACGATACCCCGCTCAGGGTGCGCGGCGTGGTGGGATCGAGCCTGTATCGCTCAATGCGCCAGTCCGGCGTTCCGGCCAGCGCGGTGCAGGAATATCTCAAAGCGATCGACGCGCAGATCGACATGGACCGCGAAGTGCGCACGTCCGACGAATTCGACATCATCATCGGCTATCGCCGCGCTGCGACCGGCGAACGGCAGGCGGGGCAATTGCTCTACGCCGGGATCGATCGCGCCGGAAAGCCGCGCACGCAGATGATGCGCTGGGGCAGCGACGGGCGCTTTTACGAAGCATCAGGCGTGGGCGAACAGCGTCGTGGCCTCTTGGCGCCAGTGCCGGGGCCGATTTCCTCCAGCTTCGGAATGCGCCGCCACCCGATCCTTGGCTATAACCGCATGCACGCCGGGATGGATTTCAAAGCGCAATATGGCACTGCGATTGTGGCGGTTTCCGATGGCAAGGTCAGTTCCGCGGGCCGCGCGGGCGGATGCGGCAATGCGGTGCGGCTGGAACATGGTGGCGGGCTTTCCACCCGTTATTGCCACATGAGCCGGATGGCGGTGCGCGCCGGGCAACAGGTGCGGCGCGGGCAGGTGATCGGCTATGTCGGATCGACTGGCCTGTCGACCGGCCCCCACCTGCATTACGAGATGTATCGCGGCGGGCGGGTGATCAACCCGGCAAGCGTCGCTTTCGTCACCCGCGCTGAACTGTCGGGCACCGCGCTGATCGATTTCCGCCGCCAGCTGATCCGTCTGAAGGAAGTCGAACCCGGCGCGGCGCTGAAAGATCTCGAACCGCTCCCGACCGAGGTTGAGGAACCGGTGCGCGAGATTGAGAAGATCGATGTCGCCGCCCAAGGGACCCGGCGCGCAACCGCGGCGCGCGTGCTGTAACGGGCGGCTTTAACGAGAGCTTGTCGCGGAGCCGGGTTTGCGCCTAAATCCCGGCCCATGACCGGACATTATCCCAACACCCGCCTGCGCCGCACCCGCGCCACCGCCTGGAGCCGCGCGCTCCACCGCGAAACGATCCTCACCCCGGCAGACCTGATCTGGCCGCTGTTCGTCACCGCCGGGACAGGCGTTGAAGAACCGATTGCGACACTGCCCGGCGTATCGCGCTGGTCGGTCGATGGGATCGTCGCGCGCGCGAAAGAGGCGGTCGATCTCGGCATTCCGGTGATTGCGCTGTTTCCTAACACCCCGCGCGAACTGCGCAGCGATGATGGGGGCGAGGCGCATAATCCCGATAACCTGATGTGTCAGGCGATCCGCGCGATCAAAGACGCGTGCGGGAACAGCATCGGCGTGCTGACCGACGTGGCGCTCGATCCCTATACCTCCCACGGGCAGGACGGGCTGGTCGATGAAGCGGGCTACGTAGTCAATGACGATACGGTCGCTGCGCTGGTCGATCAGGCGGTCAATCAGGCGAACGCAGGGGCGGATATCATCGCCCCTTCGGACATGATGGATGGCCGCATCCACGCGATCCGCCGCGCGCTCGAACTGCACGGCCACGCCAATGTCCAGATCATGAGCTACGCCGCCAAATATGCCAGTGCCTTCTATGGCCCGTTTCGCGATGCGGTTGGTTCTGGCGGGCTGCTGAAAGGCGACAAGAAGACCTACCAGATGGACCCGGCCAATGGCGACGAAGCGCTGCGCGAAGTGGCGATGGACATTGCCGAGGGCGCGGATAGCGTGATGGTGAAGCCGGGCCTCGCCTATCTCGACATCATCTACCGGGTGAAACAGCGGTTTGACGTGCCGGTCTTCGCCTATCAGGTCAGCGGCGAATACGCGATGATCGAAGCCGCGCAGGCCGCCGGGATTGGTGACCGTGATGCGCTGCTGATGGAAAAACTGATGGCGTTCAAACGCGCCGGGTGCAGCGGAATCCTGACCTACCACGCCCCGCACGCCGCGCGCCTGCTGGCGGGCTGACACCGTGACTGAGTTCCGGTTTGAAACCGCGCGGCTGATCCTGCGCGATTGGCGCGATGATGATTGGCCGGTGTTCTGGCAGGCCACCAACACGGCTGCGGTGATGCGCTGGCTGGGCGGGGTGGCCGACGATGCCACGCGCGCGGCGGCGCAGGCCCGGCTCGAATCCTATCGCGCAGATTACGGCCACACTTTCTGGGTGGTGGAACGCAAGGATGACGGCGCACTGCTTGGCTTTTGCGGGCTGAAACGGTCGAATCAGGCAGGCGGGCCGCAAGGGATGATGGAGGCCGGCTGGCGCTTACGCGAAGATGCCTGGGGGCAAGGTTATGCCAGGGAAGCGGCCGCCGCCTCGCTCACCCTCGCGTTTGAACGCTTTGGCGCGGACGAGGTGATTGCGCTGACAGTGCAAGGCAACACCGGCAGCTGGGGCCTGATGCTGCGGCTGGGGATGGCGCGGCGCGAAGACCTGGATTTCGACAGCCCCGATTTCGATCCCGAAAACCCGCGCATCATCGCCTATGCTATCGCCCGCTCGGTCTGGCTGCCCGCTGCGTGACCGACGCGGTCCTGACGACCGCGCGGCTGGTGCTGCGCCAGATCGGCGAGGACGACCTTGATCCGCACATGGCACTGCTCAACACGCCTGCGGTGATGCAGCATCTGGGCGGGGTGCAACCGCGCGGCGTGATCGCGGCCAAGCACGCCGCATCGCGCGCCAGTTTTGCGGCCAATGGATACGGCTTCATGCTGGCCGAAGAGCGCGCCACTGGCGAAATCGTCGCCCACTGCGGGCTGCGCAAGGTCGCCCACCCGCTCGCGCCCAATCCGCAGGACTTCGAAATCGGCTGGCTGGTGCGCGAGGACCGCTGGCGGCTTGGGTTTGCCGAAGAGGCGATGCGGGCGGTGGTGGACTGGGGCTTTGCCGTCATCGGCGCGCCGCGTCTCGTCGCTTTGACGTGTGAGCCCAATGTTGGCAGTTGGCGGTTGATGGAAAAGCTTGGCATGCAGCGCCGGCGCGACCTCGATTTCGATGATCCGGCGCTGCCGCCCGGACAAACCCCGCTGATCCAGTATGCGATAACCCGCCACCAATGGGAGGCTCTCCAATGAATGCACGACCCCCTGAACGCCCGGGCGTCAACATCATCCCGATCCACGGCAAGACACCGCAAATCCACGAAACCGCCTTCGTCGCGCCGGGCTGCACCATCATCGGCGATGTCGTGATCGGGGCGGGCAGTTCGATCTGGTACAATTGCGTCCTGCGCGCCGACGTGTTTTCGATCCGGATTGGCGAACGCACCAATGTGCAGGACGGCAGCGTGCTCCACTGTGACCCGCCGCGACCGGGTGATCCCGATGGCTGCCCGCTGATCATCGGCGATGATGTGCTGATCGGTCATATGGCGATGGTCCATGGCTGCACGATCCACGATCGCGGCTTCGTCGGCCTCGGCGCGATTGTTATGAACAAGGCGGTGATCGGTTCTGACGCGATGCTGGGTGCCGGCGCGATGCTGACCGAGCGCAAAGTGATCGAACCGCGCGAGCTGTGGGGCGGGCGGCCTGCCCGAAAGATGCGCGATCTGGATGATGCGGCGATTGCCGGAATGCGGATCGGCACGATGTACTACGCCGAAAATGCCAAGCATCATGCCGAAGCGGTCAAGGCTGCGCTGGGCCAGACAGGGGGATAATGGCGCGGCCCAAGCCGGACATGCCTGATCCTGAGGCTTTGCGCGCCTGTATTGATGCCGAGGGTCGCTTGGTCGTGCGGGTCACTCCCGGCGCGCGCGATCAGTCGGTGGCTATTGCCGATGGCGCAGTGCAGGTGAAAGTGCGCGCTCCGGCCGACAAGGGCGCGGCGAACGAAGCGGTGGGCGCTTTGCTGGCCGAAGCGCTCGACCTGCCGCCTTCGCGGATCACGTTGCTGCGCGGCGGCACATCGCGGCACAAACTGTTCCGGGTGGAGGGTTAGAGCGTTTTCCAGTCAGGTGGAATCACCTGACGGTTCGGAAAACGCAGTGAAACAATATTCTAGAGCGGTTGGTCTGGCGCAGCCAGATCGCAAACCGCTCTAGGGCGCAGGCGCTTTTTCAACCCGCAAGGCAAACCCCCATAGCAGCAGCGCAAAGGCGAACCCCGCGCCTGCTGCGATCTGCGGTGCGATCAGGCACAGCGCGCCGCCGCTCGCCGCGCCCAGCGCCAGCGCGCTCCACAACAGGCCATAACCGCGCGTCGCCGGGATCGGTTGCCCGGCCAGCCGCGCCGCGATTCCCTGACCAAAACGCACCAGCGCGCCGGTCATATAGGTCACGCCCACGGTCACCTCGCCCGCACGTGCAAAGACATTATTGGCCAGCCCCATCGCCAGCGCTGACAGGACGAGGAACGGGATGGCAAACCCCGCCGCCAGCAATCCCGCGCCCGTGCCCAGCATTGCTGCAACAGCGGCGAGCAGCACCCGCTTGTGCCGCCCGGCAAAGCGCCGCCCGGTTAGCGCGCCGATGATCACGCCCGCCAGAAAGCACGCAATCAACCCCAGCGGCGCGAGCGCCAGTGCGGGCTGCTTGACCAGTTCCACCCCCATTCGCGTGGTGTTGCCGGACATGAACGAGGTGAAATACCCGCCAGCCACCACAAACCCGGTGGCATCCACCAACCCCGCCAACCCCGCAAGGCCGAGCGCGAGGCGTTGGCGCGCGGGATCGTAGCGGTGCATGGCGGATCGTTCAGGTTGCCGGTTGCTTCAAATATTTCATCATGTAGCCGACATAATCCGCCTTGCCGATCGCCAGCCCTTCCATCCGCAAGATCGAATAGACGCTCATCAGATGGAAATAGAACTGCGGGGTGGCCCAGTCGCGGCAATATTCATGCGCCTGCATCGCAAAGCCCATGCCGTTGGGCAGGTCGAATTCCACCGTCGCATCAGACGCGGGCCAGGTGGCGGGATCGGTCGCGGCGATCAGCGCCTGCGCGGCGGCAATCCGTGCCTTCGCATCAGCGAAGCTGGTGATATCGCTCTCGTCAGAGGCAAGCTTGAGCGACCCGAGCCGGTTGAGAGCGGTCACCACCTGATCAAGGGTGAAGCGGATTTGCGTGGCGAGCGGAAACATGTCCTCGGCCAGCCGCGCCTGAAGCAGCGCTTCGCCCTTTTCATGCGCGCTGGCTTTGGTGACGAGGTTATCGAGCGTGCCAAGCATGTTGGCATAGGTGGCAAGCGCGGCGGTGGCGTAGGACATAGGTGTCTCTCTGGCTGGTGTGGGGTAGACTGCGTTCATTCCTGCAACTGTGGCAGGCATGACCGCGCACGGCCATAGCGGCGCGTCGATTTGCCGGCTTCAACTGTGATGCCGATCCGGCGTTATCGTTTTGTGGACGGGATAGCCTTCCACTTGTCCCACGTTAGGTCGCGTCCCGGGAAAGCGGGATTGGCAAACTGCCACTCGGTCGCCACCCAAGCGCGTACGGCCGCCTCAAGTGCGCGGTCTGCAGGGTCGCCTTTCGCGCTTTCACGCGCCCAGAACACCACTTCGGCATCATACCCGACCTTGCGCGTGGGATTGATATAGACACACCCGACAACCTTCGACCCATCAAGCGAGAGGACGGTGTAGGCAAAGGAAGTGCGATTGGTAAACTCGCGGTGGTGCCAGCCAAGATCGATGAGGTTGTCCTCAAGGGTAAGGCCCTCGGGCCATCCGCCCCAGGTCGGAAACAGTTCCAGCAATTGCGGCTTGCTGACGGTGACCGCTTCGAAGTCCTTCACAACATCATGAACCGTCAGCATCCGAAGCCGAAAATCGGCGGTGACGAGTTCATCCGGCACCGCAAATTCCTTGGCGACGAAGGGATAGGCAGACTGCGCCTGCGCCGCCTGTGTGCCGGTGAGCGCCATCAGGCAGGCCAGTCCGAAAATCGTAGCTCGAAACATTTCTCACCCCCCCATTCGTAAGGAGGACTATGCCCGTCCCGCGATGCTTGTCAAAACAATCACCGCGACCGGTGATGCAGGTGCTGCTCAATCCTTCACCAACGCCCGCAATCCCTCGATCCGGTCGGCTTCATGCGCGGGCTTGTCCCAGCGAATGCGGTGGATGCGGGGGAAGCGCATCGCCAGGCCGCTCTTGTGGCGCTTGCTGGTGTGGACCGAATCGAAGGCGACTTCGAACACCAGTTCGCGTTTCACCTCGCGCACCGGGCCAAAGCGATTGAGGGTGTTCTGCCGCACGAATTTGTCGATCTGCTTCAATTCGGCATCGGTGAAGCCCGAATAGGCCTTGCCCACCGGTAGCAGTTCCGCGCCTGTATCGGGATCGCCGTTCCAGCAGCCGAAGGTGTAGTCCGAATAGAAGCTCGACCGTTTTCCGCTGCCGCGCTGCGCATACATCATCACACAGTCGATCAGCAGCGGATCGCGTTTCCACTTGTACCACAGCGCCGCCTTGCGCCCGGCGACGTAAGGGCTGTCGCGGCGTTTCAGCATCAGGCCCTCGATCGCCGCGTCGCGCGCGGTATCACGGATTGCGGCGAGGGCGGCGAAATCATCCGCCTCTACCAGCGCGGACAGGTCAAAATGGCTGGCGGGCAGGCGCGGCATCAGGCCTTCCAAAGTTGCGCGGCGCGACTCCCACGGCTGTTCGCGCCAGTCCTGCCCATCGGCCAGCAGCACATCATACAGCCGCACGAAGGCAGGCGATTCGCGCAGCATCCTGGCCGAGACGGTTTTGCGCCCGAGCCGTTGTTGAAGCGCATTAAAACTTGCCGCGCCGCCAGACTCGCCGCCTTGCGCGGTGCCTTGCACCAGCAATTCGCCATCGAGCACCGCGTCAAACGGCAACACGCCCAGCAATTCGGGAAAGGTCGCCGAAATATCATCGCCCGAGCGGGAATAGACCCGCGTCTCGCTGCGCCCCTCGGAATTTGTGGCGCGGACGAGCTGCACCCGGATGCCGTCCCATTTCCATTCGGCGGCGTAGTCAGCCAGATCGACCGCGCCGTCTTCCAACGGATGGGCGAGCATGAAGGGGCGGAAACGCGGGATGTTTGCGAAATTGGGGTCAAGATCAGGCGGCGGCCCGCCCTTCGCGGCCCAATCGAACAGTTCGGAATAGGGCGGGGCAAGCGCGTGCCAATATTCCTCGACCTCCTCCACCGCCACAGCGAAGGCCTGAGCAAACGCGGTCTTGGCGAGCCGCGCCGATATGCCCACGCGCATGCCCCCGGTCGCCAGCTTGATCAGCGCATAGCGGCCCTTGGCATCCAGCCGGTCGAGCAGGCGCGGCAGTTCCCCCGGCGCGGTCGTGCGGGTGAGCGCGGAAAGCCGCGCAACCACCTCGGTCAGCGACAGATCATCCTGCGGTGCGGGATCGTCAGGCTCGGGCCACAGCAGGCTCGCCGTTTCGGCCGTATCTCCGACGAAATCGCGGGAGAGGTTCCACAGCAGCGGATCGACCCGCTCCATCATCAGATTGCGGATGGTTGATGATTTGACCGCTGGAAAATCCAGCCCATCGGTTAGCGCAGCCAGCGCCCAGCCGCGATCAGGATCGGGCGCGGCGCGCAGATAATCCGCCAACAGTGCCAGTTTGCGGTTGCGGCTGGTGGTGTAGACCAGCGCATCGAGCAGGGCGGCAAATGCCTCCATCATCCGACCGCCGCGTATTCATTGCGCAGCCATGCAATTGCGCTAAATCGCACCGCGGATGAATCGTCCGCCCATCTCGCCAACAAGGAATTGCCTCGATGAAGTTTGCCCCACTTGCTGCGCTCGGCCTCGTTTGTGCCGCCATTACCGCCCCTGCCATGGCGCAGTCGGATACGCTGCCTGATGCGCCGATGGCCGCCGCCTTCACCATCGACACCCCGATCGAAGCGCTGATGGCCGATGCGCGCGCCAAGGCGGTGGTGCTGGCGAGCCTGCCGGGCATTGATCAGCACCCGGCCTATGATCAGTTCAAGGCGATCAGCCTCAAGGCGGTCGCGCCCTTCTCGCAAGGGCTGATCACCGAAGACGTGCTGGCGAAAATCGCCGCCGATCTCGCCGCGATCAAATAAGCGCAGGGTCAGTGGGGCGAGGGTGTCAGTCATCCTCGTCCTCATACCCGACCAACGCCAGCGCGCGGGCGCGGCGCTGTGACAATGCGCACCAGCGCAGCAGCGCCTCCTCGCGCCCGTGGGTGATCCAGGTTTCCTGCGGGTTGACCTCGGCAATGGTCCGGGTGAGTTCGTGCCAGTCGGCATGGTCGGAGATGACCAATGGCAGCTCCACCCCGCGTTGCCGCGCGCGCCCGCGCACCCGCATCCATCCGCTCGCCATGGCGGTGATCGCGTCGGGCAGGCGGCGGCTCCAGCGGTCATTGAGCGCAGACGGCGGGGCGATGATGATGTGGCCGCGCATTGCGTCCTTCGAAGGTGCATCGCTGACCAGTTTGAGATCGCCGAGCGGCACGCCGTGATCTTCATACAGGCGGCACATCGCCTCCATCGCCCCGTGCAGCCAGATCGTGTCCGTGTGGCCCGCCGCACGCAGCTCTGCGATCACCCGCTGCGCCTTGCCCAGCGCATAGGCGCCGACCAGCACGCAAGCATCGGGGTTCGCGGCCCGTGCGGATAGCAGTTTGGCGATTTCCTCGGCGATCGGCGGGTGGGTGAAGACCGGCAGGCCAAAGGTCGCCTCGGTGATGAAGATATCGCAGGGGGTGACAGCGAAGGGCGCGCAGGTGGGATCGGGCGCGCGCTTGTAATCACCGGTGATGATCACCCGCTCGCCCGCGTGCTCAAGCAGCACTTGCGCAGAGCCGAGCACGTGCCCTGCGGGCAGAAAGGTCGCGGTGACCCCGCCGCCGATGGCGATATTCTCGCCATATTCGGCCGGGACTGCGCCTTCGCGGGTGTTGTAGCGCAGTTCCATGATCGCCAGCGTCGCGGGCGTAGCGATGCTCGTCCCATGCCCGCCGCGCGCGTGATCGGCATGGCCATGGGTGACGAGCGCGCGGGGCACAGCGCGCGAGGGATCGACCCAGACATCAGCAGGGACAATGTGGATGCCCCACGGTTCGGGCCGGATCCAGGAAAAGGGTGCGGTCATGGGTGGACTACGGTAGCGGGTAGGCTCTGGTTCCGCCTACGACCCGATCAGTGTATCGGCGGCCTGAACGAGCCGATCACGCCATGCGAGCTGTTCCAGCCATTGAGGTGGGATCGCCGACATGCCGTAAAGACTGCCTGCCAGCTGCCCGGCAATTGCCGCCGTCGTATCGGCATCCTCCCCGAGATTGGCGGCCAGCAGTGCGCAGGAAGCGAAATCCGCGCTGTTGTCGACACACCAAAGCGCGGCTTCGAGGCTGTGCGCGACATAACCCGAACTGCGGATTGCATCGCGCGCCTTGTCGCGCCAGCTCCCGGCGATAATCCCGGCAACTGGAGACGCGAGGTTGAGCCGTCCCGCGGCCGCGAGGCTATCCGCCAGAGGCGCGCCTTCGATGGTCTCGGCCAGAATGATGCTGAAGGCCGCGCAAGCATCAAGACACGTGCCCGCGCCATGCGTGGTGCGGCTCTGGTCGCGGGCTGCTTGCAGCATGGCGTCCCGGTTTCTGCCCAGCCCCCATAGGCTGACCGGTGCGAGGCGCATCAGCGAACCATTCCCGGCGGTCATCGGATCGGTCGAACCGGCGAAGGGATCGCCATTTTTGGCGTAGCGGGCCAAGGCCTCGCTCGTGGTGACGCCGATATCGAAGCATTCGCCGGTCGGGCTGTATTCTCCTTCTCGCCACCAGCCAAGGAACCGTTCCATCAGGTCATGCGGATCGAGCATGTCCCGGCCCGCAAGGCTATCGGCCAGCGCGAGCGCCATCGCGGTATCGTCGGTCCAGACCCCCGGCGCGAGCTTGAAGGGTCCGCCGCCCACCATGTCGGTGAGCGGCTGGTAGGTATCCCGCGCCCGGAACTCGAGCGTCGTGCCCAAGGCATCGCCCACCGCCAAACCGAGCAGCGCCCCGCGAGCGCGGTCGCGCTGTTCAACGCTCATCATCATCGACCCCGCAAGCCTCAGAAGGACTGCGCCCTCAGCCCTCGTCAGCCTCGGGCGCGGGCTTCTTGGCCGGGGCCTTCTTCGCCGCGGGCTTCTTCCTGACGGCCTTCACCTTCGGCGGGGCCGGGGTCATTTCGAAGCTCGGCTTGTTGTCCTTGACACTGACATGCACTTCGCCGCCATCGGCCAGCTTGCCAAACAGCAGTTCTTCGGCGAGCGGCTGCTTGATCTTGTCCTGGATCAACCGGCTCATCGGGCGTGCGCCGTAGAGCTTGTCGTAACCCTTGTCCCCCAGCCACGCACGCGCGTCGCTGTCGAACTGGATGTGGACGTTCTGTTCGGCAAGCTGCAATTCCAGCTCGAGGATGAACTTGTCGACCACGCGGGCAACGATGCTCTTGCCGAGATAGGCAAACGGCACGATCGCATCCAACCGGTTGCGGAATTCGGGGGTGAACATCTTGTTCACCGCCTCGGTCCCGGCATCGGCCTTGGACACGTCGCCAAATCCGATCCCGCTGCGCGCCATGTCGGATGCACCGGCATTGGTGGTCATGATCAGCACCACGTTGCGGAAATCGACTGTCTTGCCGTGATGATCGGTCAGGCGGCCATTATCCATCACCTGCAACAGGATGTTGA
>JANQTR010000202.1 GCA_030731635.1 Erythrobacter sp.
TGATTCTGGTGGCCTATGAGTGGTCACGCATCGGGCGCGAGATCGCGGGCGCAGACGATGGTCTGGTGCAGCCGACCATCGAGGACGTGCTGCCGCCCGCCCCGCAGGAAGAGCTTGATGGGCTGATCGCCCATTTTGAACAGCTGTTGGAGCCGCGCGGTTATTTCCTGCCCGAAGGCCGCGCCGATACCACCCACCGCACCTTGCGCGGCGTGCTGACCAAGCCGGGCTGGAACCATCTTGAGGTGCGCACCTTGCGCGGTGTCCTGACCACGCTGGGGCGGAAAATCCGCAACTGACGTCGTTTGTCGATTGGTATTGGACTGTCGCTCTCGGTCCGATAGTGCTGCTGCTCCTATCGCCTCCAAACATGTGAGATTGTTGATGCTTTTCTCGTTCCGCCGCCATTTTGCGCTCGGCTGTGCTGTGTTGATTGTTCCGTTTGCAGCCGCTGCCACTGCCCCCGAAACACCAACCCCCGCGACCGCTGCCGCCAGTGAAGAAGCCGCCCAACAGCCAGCGCCAGATGCCGGTGATAAACCAGATGAGACAGCGAACGTCGATGACAAGCGCATCTGCCGCCATGTGAGGCTGGACGCATCGAGCCGCCGCAAGACCAAGATTTGCCGCACGACCGAAGAATGGCGCGAGCTCAACAACCCGCGCTGATCGCTTGCTTCGCAACCGCCGCCGGCATGCCTATTCATCGCCTATTCAGCCTGAAACTCCATGATTATTAGTGAATAAGGGAGGATAGACACATGTTGTTTCCAATGTTGGCTGGGGTCATGCTGCTCGTTCCCATCGATGCCGAGGATGCGCGGCTCGACAAGCGGCGGACCTTCGTTTCCGAGGAAGCCAGGGTCGATCTGACCGACGCCAACGGCGCCCCCGTTCTTTGCCTGGACCGCGCACGTGCCGGCAGCATTTGCCTGACCGAAAGCCAGTGGAACACGGCAATCGCACTGGCAGAACAGCAGCCACGCGAACGCGCGGGCCAGGCTAATCTCGCTCTTGGCTACCGCATCCCCGATACCAGCAGCTTCGGGCTCGCAAGCTCGCCATCAACGTTTGTTCAGAGGTAGCGATCACCGCGTCAGGCTAACGCTTGACCCTGCGACCATTCCTGCTATGCGCTCGCCTTCGCGAATGGGCCCTGCACCCCGGTGAAGCAGTGGCCACATCAGGCAATTCGTCCTGATGGTGCGATGCCGGGTTTAATGCTCAGACCTGATCCAATGGTGGATTGGGGGGTGAGCCAGCAATTTGAAGGAACGACATATGTCGAAGCGCAAAAGCGCCAAGTACAAGCTTGACCGCCGGATGGGCGAAAACATCTGGGGTCGCCCCAATTCCCCGGTGAACAAGCGGTCTTACGGCCCCGGCCAGCACGGTCAGCGTCGCAAGGGCAAGATGAGCGATTATGGCCTGCAGCTGCGCGCCAAGCAGAAGCTCAAGGGCTATTACGGCGACGTCACCGAAAAGCAGTTCAAGAGCACCTATGCCGAAGCTTCGCGCCTGAAGGGTGACACCAGCCAGAACCTGATCGGTCTGCTGGAACAGCGTCTGGATATGATCGTGTACCGCGCCAAGTTCGCGCCGACGATCTTCTCGGCGCGTCAGATTGTCAGCCACGGTCACATTTATGTGAACGGTGTGAAGTGCAACATTGCCTCGCGCCGCGTGTCGGTTGGCGATGTCATCAGCCTCGGCAGCAAGGCCAAGGAAATGGCACTGGTGATCGAAGCTCAGGGCCTGGCTGAGCGCGACATTCCCGATTACGTCATGCCCGATGGCAACGACAAGGTGACCCTCACCCGCGTGCCGAAGCTTGACGAAGTGCCTTACCCGGTGACGATGGAACCGAACCTGGTGGTCGAATTCTACTCGCGCTAATCGGATTTCCGATTGCTAATACAAAAAGGGCGGCCTTGCGAGGCCGCCCTTTTTTGTTGGCGCTGACGAGAACGAGTCAGCCCCTCGTCCGGTCCCATTCGCCAAATTCGTAAGCGATCGAGCCTTCGACGAGGCGTTCCCAGATATCCGCCACCACATCGCGCGGGATGCCGTAGGCTTCAGCCTCGGCGACGGCGGCTGCGATTACGCTGGCCTTGCGCGCTTCATCGCGCACCGCATCGCGGCTTGGCTTGATCCGGGCAGCGGCGCGCATGTAGCCAAAGCGGGTTGCCAGCAAGGCAACCAGCTCACGGTCCAGCGCATCAACCCCGGCGCGCACGTCGGTCATGGTTTGGCAGTCTTCAGGCTTCGGCGGTGTGTCGTTCATGGCGCACGCCCTAGGCGTTGCAGGGCCGATTTGTCGAGTGGCTTCCCACGCTCAGTTGCCGCGCCCCAGCGAGTCGTCGAGAAAACGGCCAAGGGTGGTCAACATGTCGATCCGCGCGGTGGTATCTTCCAGCCCATGCTGCAGATCCTCGTACTCGTGATAGATCACCTGCTTGCCGGCCGAAGCGAGCGCCTTTTCCATCGCCCGGGCGTGGCGCACATCGACATTGAGATCGCGGGTGCCGTGGAACAAGGCGACCGGCGCTGCAAAGCGTTCCGCATGGCGGCGCGGACTGCCTGCCGCGACATGCGGGCCATCGCCGACATATTCCTGCACAATCCGGGCATTAGTGTAGTCTCGCGCGTCTTCGATGAGATAGCCGAGATCGGACACTGGTGCGATTGCTACCACCGCCTTGAACAATTCGGGATCAAGAACCTGTGATTGCAGCGCGGCATAACCACCATAGGACCATCCCACGATGGCGAGCTGATCGGGCCGGGCAATACCCTCACCCGCCAGCCATCGACCGGCGTCATTGACGTCGCCGACCGCGATGTCCCATGCTTTGAAACCGTTGCGCCCATACCATGCATCGCCATAGCCTGCGGACCCGCGATAATTGGGCTGGAGCACGGCGTAGCCGCGGGCGGTGAGGAATTGCACGATCCAGTCAAACCCCCACTCGTCACGCGCCGCCGGGCCGCCGTGGGGGAGAACGATGGCGGGCAGGCCCTTGCCGTCGGATCCGGGCGGCAGGGTCAGATAGGCGGGGATCTGTGTTCCATCTGCCGCGGGATAAGTAACGGGGCGCATCTGGCCCATCGGCCGATCGACCAGTTGCTCGCGCACGGGCAGCAGCGGCTCAAGGCTGCGCTTTTCCTTGTCAAACAAGTAGACCATGCCCGGCTGGGTATCGCTCGACGCGATCAGCAGGATCCGGCGTTCATCGCTGCTGGCGCCAACAATGTTGATCAGCGGCTGATCGGGCAGCGCTTTGGCCAGCCCTTTGGCGAGCGCATCCAGTTCGGGATCGAAATAGGCGACCTCGCGCTTTTCAGTGGCGTAGCTGGCGCCGACCACCCGGCGCTTGCGGCCAATGCGGATCAGCGCGTCGACATCGACATCGTCGCGCGCCATCACCAGCTTGCCAGCATCGCTACCGTCGAGCAGCACCTCAACCACCGCTCGGTAGCCACCACGCCGGATGAAGCCAAAGGCGACATTACGGACGCTGTCGACCGCAACCGGAGTAAAGCTGTCGATCGCAGCTCCATCAACTGTCAGCTTTTCAAATCTTTTCCACGTGTTGCTATTGGGCGCTCGGTAGAGATAGACGTAGTCACCCGTAAGGTTGCCAGTGCCATCATACAGCGCGCGGACCTTGATCCGCACCCTTCCGTCTTGGTCGGCAACGAAGCGCAAGGCACCATCATCGGGTGCCTCGCGTGAGCGGGTGCGGCCAGTGGTCACGTCAACCAGATCGACCCCAAGGCCCGACTTGGAATTCGCCAACCGAGTGTTGAGATCGCTTTCGGGGATATAGTTGCGGGTCATCAGGACTTCGCCTTCGCCGTCGCTGACGTCGAACGCGACGATGTCTCCGCCGTTCTGGTTGAACCCTGTTGCCCGAGGCGAATCGCGCTGGCTGAGCATCTTGGCATTGCTGCCATCGGCATTAACCGCGAACAGCCGATCGAACGGTATCAGCACCCCTCCGGGGCGCTTTCCCATTCCGCTGAACTGGCACACAAGGCGGACATCGGTGGCCCATTCGCACCAATCGAAGTCACCAATTTCTTCTGTGTTCTTCAACACCGCGACGATCTTCGCATCACCATCAAGATCGACGACGTTGATGACCTCGGTATGTTCGGGGCCTGCTGTGATGTAGGCGATCTTGGTCCCTGAAGGCGACAGGCTGACATCGAGCACCGATGCGCGGATGCCGAACTGCCGCGCTGCGATTGTCAATTCATCGGAGCCAGACGCGTCTTGCGCCGCCAAAGGCATACCCCACCCAGCGAACAGCAATGCCGCCCCCCACACCATGCGCGATCGATGACCCAGCACAAATTCTCCTGTCGTGTTCATCCGTCAGGATATCGTAAAGAAACGCCAGATCAACCCCTTACGAACAGGTTGTAGTGGAAGAGGTCCAAGGCGAGGTTAGAGAATTGCTGTCAACAACGCCTTGGCACGCAATCGTCGGTGCAATGGCCGGCGCCAAGCGCACCGACCCACGCCTGCCTAACAGGTTCAGCAGCAGCCCATTCCGCAGCAAACGCCGAGGGCGCAGCATGCCTCGGCAACGGTCGGCGGAACAGCTGCCATCGCTGCGCTGGACGTCAGCAATGCTGCCACCGCAGCGATTTTGGTGATCATCTTCATCGCAAATTTCCAGCAAACAGGAAACGTCAGCTAGGTGCGGAGATAACTGCTGCGGAAGTCTTTGGTAAACCGGGAAAATACGCCGCCCGCAATGGCATCGCGCATCCCCTGCATCAGGGCCTGATAGAAACTCAGGTTGTGCTCAGTCACCAGCATCGCGCCCAGAATCTCGCCGGATTTGACGAGGTGATGGATATAGGCGCGCGAATATGTCGTGCAGACCGGGCAGGCGCAACGTTCATCCATCGGGCCGGTGTCTTCGGCGTGGCGGGCGTTTCTGAGGTTGAGCGGGCCGTTCCATGTAAACGCCTGCCCATTGCGCCCTGAACGGGTCGGCAGCACGCAATCAAACATATCGATCCCGCGCTCCACCGCGCCGACAAGGTCGTCGGGCTTGCCCACGCCCATCAAATAGCGCGGACGGTCTGCCGGCAGCATATCGGGCGCATAATCGAGCACGCCGAACATCGCCTCCTGCCCCTCACCTACTGCGAGCCCGCCTACGGCGTAGCCATCAAACCCGATATCGGTGAGTGCATCGGCGCTGATCCGCCGCAGGTCTTCGTGCAGTGCGCCCTGCTGAATGCCGAACAACGCGGCGCGCGCGGCGTGGTCATCGCCCGCGTCAAACCCTGCGCGGCTGCGTTGCGCCCAGCGCATTGAAAGCTCCATACTGGCGGCGATTTCGTCCTTGGCGCGGTCGGCGCGGGGGCATTCGTCAAACGCCATAACGATGTCCGAACCCAGTAGCCGCTGAATTTCCATAGAGCGTTCGGGGGTCAGCATGTGCTTTGACCCATCAAGGTGGCTGCGAAACTCCACCCCCTGTTCGGTCAGTTTGCGCAAATCCGACAGGCTCATCACCTGATAGCCGCCGCTGTCCGTCAGAATCGGGCGCGGCCAGTTCATGAATTTGTGCAAGCCGCCAAGCCGCGCGACCCGTTCTGCGCCAGGACGCAGCATCAGATGGTAAGTGTTGCCAAGGATGATGTCAGCGCCCGTCGCCCGCACGCTTTCAGGCTTCATCGCCTTGACGGTGGCCGCAGTGCCGACCGGCATGAACGCAGGCGTGCGGATAGCCCCGCGCTGCATCGCGATCGTGCCAGTGCGGGCCTTGCCGTCGGTGGCGTGGAGGGTGAAAGAGAAACGCGGTCCAACCATTGCGCCGCGCCACTAGCGGGCGAAGCCCGCGCTGTCACGCTTTCCCAAGCGCCCAAAAAAATGGGCAGGCGCCGCGTTGCCGCAGCACCTGCCCCGATTTTGCATTAATTCGACTTAGAACGCGTAGAGCACGCCCACGGTCGCACGGGTCGAATCAAACGCGATGGTGTCGATGCCAGCGCGGAAGCTGACCGGGCTGTCACCCAGACCGAATTCGAGACCGGCGCCGACCAGATAATCACCATCGGTGTCATC
Source organism: Erythrobacter sp. (assembly GCA_030731635.1). Classification (GTDB taxonomy): domain Bacteria; phylum Pseudomonadota; class Alphaproteobacteria; order Sphingomonadales; family Sphingomonadaceae; genus Erythrobacter. Next base: position 6,092 of record JANQTR010000202.1, read on the forward strand.
CAGACCCGCAGGCGGGTTCACACCCAGCAGGTTGCCAAGGTCGAAATCGACTTCCTGATAACCGCCGCGCACGAAAACCTTGGCGCGTTCGCCCACACGCACACCGGCGCGGGCAGCAATGCCGTATTCGCTATCAATCGCGCCGTCGCCGATGTGGTAGTTGCCTTCGGCACCAACGAAGAAGGTCTCACCAACCGGGAAATCGACCCCGGCAACCACGCCGTAGATGCCGCCATCGTCGTTCGGCAGGCCCGATCCGAGATCGTGGATACCGGCCGATGCGCCGATGTAGACTTCGGGACCGGTTTCGGTGGTCGACTGCGCCTGGGCGGCCGCCGGAAGGGCGATCGCGCCCATCGCTGCGCCGATCACTGCGAACTTGGTGAATGCGATTTTCCGCATGATTGTTTTCCTTTGTTTGACCCGCCGCAGGAGATGCGGCTGGGACCGAGGCATTTAGGAACCCTCGACTTTCTCAGCAATGAACGAACGGACAGGCGACCGTTAATGTCCGTTGATCGGTGTATTATGTCCGACCAACGGCGTTGGCAGAGGCCGCCAGGTCACTCACGCAGCCGCCATCCGGTGCGGAAAATGATCGTGATAACAATCACACACGCCGCCAAAAACCCCAGCGTAAGGCCTAGAGATACTGCAATCGGCACATCGGACGTGCCGTAAAAGCTGTAGCGCAACCCGCTCACCAGAAAAGCAATCGGATTGGCGAGCGCGACGGCATCCCACGGGGCTGGCAGATCGCGGATCGAATAGAATGTGCCGCCCAGAAAGGTCAGCGGAGTAAGGATCAGCACCGGGATAATCCCGAGCTTTTCAAACGAATCCGCCCAGATGCCGAGGATGAACCCGAACAGCGCAAAACTCGCCGCCACCAGCATGATATAAACCACCGCGAGCAGCGGATATTTGATCTGGTAATCGACAAACAACGTCGCCGTACCAAGGATAATGGCGGCCAGAATCAGCCCTTTGGTCGCTGCCGCCCCGACAAATCCGGTCAGCGTTTCGGCCACGCCCACCGGCGCCGACAGCAGTTCATAAATCGTGCCGGTAAAGCGCGGCATGTAGATACCGAAACTGGCATTGCTGGTCGTCTCCCCCAGCAGGGTGAGCATCAGCAGGCCGGGAATGATAAACGCGCCGTATGGCACGCCTGCAACCGGCTCCATCCGCGCGCCGATCACCGATCCGAACACCACGAAATACAGCGATGTTGTCAGCACCGGGGCCAGGATCGATTGGAACGCCGTGCGGAACGCGCGGGCCATTTCGCGGCGGTAGATGGCGTAGGCACTGCGAAAATTGAAATGCATCACGCCGCCTCTTTTTCGCCGAGCAAGCCGACAAAGATGTCTTCCAGCGAGCTGTCATGGATATCGAGGCTGGTGTAGCCGATGTTTGCGCGGGTCAGCGCCTGCGTGAGCTGTGCAACCTGCGCCCTGCCCCCGCCCTGGCCATTACCGCCGCGATAGATCAGCCGCGTGCCGCCTTCGCCCAGCTCGACCGGGAAAGCGGCGATTTCGGACGGCAATACCGCCAGCGGCGCGGCCAGATCAATCACCGCTTCGGTGGTGCCCAAACGCTCCATCATCGCGGCCTTTTCATCGACCATCAGGATGCGGCCGCCCTGAATGATGCCCACCCGGTCGGCCATTTCCTCGGCTTCCTCGATGTAATGCGTGGTGAGGATGATGGTGACGCCGCGTTGTTTGAGTGCGGCGATCTGTTGCCACATGTCCTTGCGCAATTCGACGTCGACGCCCGCGGTGGGCTCGTCAAGGAACAAGAGTTCCGGTTCATGCGCCAGCGCCTTGGCAATCAGCACCCGGCGCTTCATCCCGCCTGAAAGCGCGCGGATCTGTGCGTCTTTCTTGTCCCACAGTGACAGGCTTTTGAGAATTTCCTCAAGCCGGGCGGCATTATACGGTTTGCCAAATAGCCCTTGCGAATAGGCAATTGCGCGCCACACCGTCTCGAACATATCGGTGGCGAGTTCCTGCGGCACCAGTCCAATCCGCGCACGCGCACTGCGCCAATCGCGCGACAGGTCCTGGCCAAAAGCGGTGATCGTGCCCGCTGTGGGCCGCACCAGCCCGCATACCGCGCCGATCAGCGTGGTCTTGCCCGCACCGTTGGGGCCAAGCAGCGCAAAAATCTCGCCAGGCCGGATATCAAGATCGACCGAATCGAGCGCGCGGGTGCCACCCTTATAGGTCTTGGTCAGGCCACGGATCGACAGAATGGGTTCGCTCATGCAACCCGGTTAGGGGAGCAGTAGCGAGGAGTCACCATAGGAATAGAAGCGATATTCGTGCGCAATGGCGTGGGCATAGGCCGCCATCATCCGTTCCCGCCCCATCAAGGCGCTGACCAGCATCATCAGCGTCGATTTGGGCAAGTGGAAATTGGTCATCAACCCATCCACCGCCTTGAAACGATACCCCGGCGTGATGAAAATCGCGGTATCGCCCGCAAAGGGCTGGATCGTGCCGTCCGGTGCCGCCGCGCTTTCCAGCAGGCGCAGCGATGTCGTGCCGACTGCGATGATCCGCCCACCTGCGGCGCGCGCGGCGTTAAGCTGAGCGGCGGTGGTTTCGGAAATGCGCCCGAACTCGGCGTGCATCTGATGGTCGGCGGTATCGTCAACCTTGACCGGCAGGAACGTCCCCGCCCCAACATGCAGCGTCAGCATCGCCCGCCCGATCCCGCGCGCGTCCAGCGCATCGACCAGCCTTTGCGTGAAATGCAGCGACGCGGTGGGGGCTGCAACTGCGCCTTTCTCGGCTGCGAACATGGTCTGATAATCATCCAGATCCTGCGCATCCACGCCCCGCTTGGACGCGATATAAGGCGGCAGTGGCATGGTGCCAGCACGGTCGAGCAGCACTTCGACCGGATCATCGCCTTCGAACAACAGCGTGATTGAACCATCATCAAAACGCGCCTCAGCCAGCGCGGTAACACCGCCGCCGAAGATCAGCTGATCGCCCAACTTCACCCGCTTGGCATTGCGAATGAAGGCCTGCCAGCGGCGCAGATCAATCCGCTTGTGCAAAGTCGCGCCGATTTTGGCCTCCCCATCGGCGCGGCGGCCTTCGAGCTGGGCGGGAATCACGCGGGTATCGTTGAACACCAGCACATCGCCCGGGTTCAGCAGGCTCGGCAGATCGCGCACGCCGCTGTCTTGAAGGGGTGCGTCACTGTCGCCGCGCACCACCAGCATCCGCGCCGCATCGCGCGGGCGTACCGGGCGCAGCGCGATCCGTTCGGGCGGCAGATCGAAATCGAAGAGGTCTACTTTCATGGCCGCGCGCCTAGCGGCAGCAGGCCTTGCCGGAAAGCCCCTTAACCGATTGGTGCGCTCAGCTCGTCGACCGAAATCGGTGCATCAATCTCAGGAGCGGGCGGCGGTGGCGGCGGGCGGTTGTCGCTGGCGAGCGAGGCTTGCACGACCAGCGTCGGTTCAGCCGGTGGTTCGCCGCGATTGATCGCATCAACCGCGTCCATATTCTCGATCACCCGGCCAAAATTGGTGTAGCGTTTATCAAGGCTGAAACGCGGGTAGAACACGATGAAGAACTGGCTGTTGGCGCTGTCTTCTTCCGTAGCGCGCGCCATCGACAGGGTGCCGCGCACATGCGGCATCGGGTTGAATTCGGCTTTCAGATCAGGGAGCTCGCTGCCGCCCTGTCCGGTGCCGGTGGGATCGCCGCCCTGCGCCATGAAGCCATCGATGACGCGGTGGAAGATCACTCCATCATAGAACCCGCGGCGGGTCAGTTCCTTGATCCGCGCCACATGAGCAGGGGCCCATTCTGGCATCAGCCGCGCCTTGATCCGTTGACCATTCGACAGATCTAGCACCCAGATATTATCGGGATCGGCCGTCACATCGTAATTGATCGGGCCATAGCGACGCTGCGCAGGCACTGCCGCTTCCTCGGCTACGGCGTCCGCCTGCTCGGCATTATCGCTGGACGCCGCCGGGGGCGCATCATCGGGCTGTTGCTGCGCAAAAGCGGGGAGCGGTGCAGCTATTGCGAGCAGCGCGAAAAGGGCAGGCGTGAGCTTGGATATGATCATGGTTCCGTCCGGATTAGGCACGCCGTTTAGCCATCGCAGGCTGACACTTCAATGAATGAAAACCTGTCTGTGGACAGCCGCCACGGTTTCAGGCGTCAATAATCGCCCTTCAACCCCTGTTCGCGCACCCGCGCTTCCACCTCAGCACGCACCGGCGGGCTGACGAATTTGGCGATATTGCCGCCATAGAGCGCGATTTCCTTGACCAATCGGCTGGCGATCGGCTGGAGGCTGACATCGGCCATCAGAAAGGTTGTCTCGATCTGGTCGTTCAGCTGCCGGTTCATGCCGGTGAGTTGGTATTCGTACTCGAAATCGGTCACGCCGCGGATGCCGCGAACCACCACTGAGGCGCCTTGGGCCTCGGCAAAGTCCATCAGCAGCGCGTTGAAACCGACGACCTCAACATTACCAAGGCCAAGCATCGCGACTTCGCGTTCGACCATCGCGATGCGCTCAGCATCGGAGAACATCGGGCTCTTGGCGATATTGGTGGTGACCCCGATGATCAGCCAATCGACCAGCTTCGATCCGCGCCGGATGATATCGGCATGGCCGAGGGTGATCGGATCGAAGGTTCCCGGGTAGATTCCAACGCGGCGTGTCATATCTTGTCCTCTCTCCGGTCAAGGATCACCGATCGCGCTCGACGATGTAACGCGCCAGCGCACGCAGGATGTCGGCTTCGTTGCCATAAGAGGCAAGCCGCAGCACCGCCTGATCGACCAGCGCGCGCGCCTGTTCGCGGGCCTTTTCCGCGCCCATCAGCGTCACGAAGGTCTGCTTGCCCTGCCCTTCGTCCTTGCGCAGGGCCTTGCCCGCCTTGTCCATATCGCCTTCGACATCGAGCAGATCATCGGCAATCTGGAAGGCGAGGCCAATATCCCGGGCATAGGCGCGCAAATGCGCACGGCCCTGCGGTGCGACCTTGCCGAGGATGGCGCCCATTTCCACACTCGCGGCCAGCAGCGCGCCGGTTTTCAGCTGTTGCAGCCGGGTGATGGTGTGAAGGTCGTAGGTCACGCCTTCTTCGTCCGCGACCATGTCCATCATCTGCCCGCCCGCCATGCCGTGCATGCCCGATGCCTGACCCAGGGTCGCGATCAGCTCGCTGCGGGTGAAGGGATCTTCGCTGGTGCTGTCATCGGCGAGAATTTCGAACGCCAGCGCGTGCAGCGCATCGCCTGCCAGCACCGCTGTCGCCTCGTCATAGACATTGTGCAGCGTCGGCTTGCCGTGGCGCAGATCGTCATTGTCCATGCAAGGCAGATCATCGTGGATCAGCGAATAGACATGGATCGCCTCGATCGCGGCCCCCGCCCGCAGCGCCGCATCGCGCGAAACGCCGAACAGGCTGGCGGTGCTGCACACCAGTAACGGGCGCACCCGCTTGCCCCCGCCGATGGTGGCATATCGCATCGCTTCGACAAGACGCGCGCTGGTATCGTCCGGCACCGGCAAC
>JANQTR010000203.1 GCA_030731635.1 Erythrobacter sp.
CGCGCATGGTCACAGCGGAAACCTGCGCTGCCGAGCAAGCGGCGGGCGCTATCCGCCTCCAGCCCGATCGACACTGCCAGCGACAGGTCGAGCCGGAACGCGAGGTTGCGCGCCTTTGGTTGCGCTGCCGCCCCAACGCTGCGCGCATCAAACGCGGCGCGCAGGATTTTCTCGGCGAGGTCCACGCGGATGGCTTGGCTTCCGGCAAAACGATACCCGGCGGGCAGGCGCCCCCTGGCCCAGCCGCCTTCAGCCAGGACCGGCAGCATCGCTTCGTTGAGCGGGCGCAGATCCAGTCCCAGCGCGTGCAGCAAGCGGCGCGGTGCGGGTTTGAGCAGCGGTGCGGCAAAAATATCGAGCCCGCCGAACGTCACCCCCAGCTTGCGCAGGAACGGGCGCATTTCCTTGGGCAGATGTTCAAGCCCGGCATCCTCGCGGCTGATCACCCCGCGCGCTTCGATCAGCGTGATGATCAACGCGCGCGCCTGCGATCCGGCTTCGGGATCGCGCGCGGCTTCGGCCAGCTTCTTGAGCGGGGCGAGCGGTTCAAGCTGTTTATCCAGCCATGCGGCGAGGCCCGCCTCAAATTGCGCGCGCGCGCCTTCGCTCAGGAGCGCCAGATCACGCGTCAGCACGATCCGCGGCGTCCCGAAATTGCCTGCGCCCGCATGGCCCGGAAAGCTGATTTCGGCTAGCGCGCGGTCCCCACCTTCACCGGGCCAGCGGATTGCCCCTCCCGAAATCGCCAATTCGCCCAGCCCTTGGGTCAGCAGCCATTCGGCGCGTTTCGCCAGCAAGCCGGGCAGGGCCTTTTCGCCCGCTGCCAGCAGCATCCGCCGATCTGTCACACCGGCCGAAGGATCGACATCAAAACGGAACCCGTTGAGCCGTCCGATTACCTCCCCTTCAACCGTGAGCTGACCATCGGGTTCGAGTGTGACCGGCAGCGCGCTTGCATCCTGGCCCAGCGATTTCATCAAAAGTGTCGTCCTCCGGTTGACGAAGCGTTCGGTCAGCCGCGCATGCAGCGCATCCGAAAGCTTCGCCTCAACTGCGCGAGCCCGCGCGGCCATTTCGTCGCGTGCCAGCACCCAATCGGGCCGCTGGCAGATATATGCCCAACTGCGAATCGCGGCGATTCGCCCTTGCAGCGTGTCGATGTCGCCCTGCATCCGGTCAAGTTCCGCGATGCGCGCAGCGACGAAATCTGCGCCCAGATACCCCTGGCCAAGGTCCTGCCACAGCCGCGCGACGAACCGCGCGTGCTGTTCGACCCCCAATGAACGGAAATCCGGCAGCGAGCACGCCTCCCAGAACCGCCGCACATGGCCCGCGCCGCGCACACCTTGCGCGATCGGATCATCGGACAAGCGCCGCAGCACCGCCATGTCGATGGCTTCGGGCGCGGCGCGCAGCACGGCGTTGTCGGGCCGCGCTTCGAGATCGGCGATCAGTGCGGTGAGGGAATCAAACCGGGGATCAGCATCGCGCCAGAACAGGTGGGTCAGCGGGGCGAATTTGTGTTCTTCAATCGCGTAGACTTCTTCATCGGTGAAGGCGAGTGGTTCACCCTGCTGGCTGCTTGCGCTCATGCCCGATAGCGTACCAAAGGTGCCGTCGCGCTGATGTCGCCCGGCGCGCCCGGCGATCTGCGCCATTTCCGACGGCGTCAGCCGCCGTTTGCGCCGCCCGTCAAACTTGCTGAGCGCGGCGAAGGCGACATGATCCAGATCGAGGTTCAGCCCCATGCCAATCGCATCGGTGGCGACGATGTAATCGACCTCGCCCGATTGGAACATCGCCACCTGCTTGTTGCGGGTTTCGGGTGAGAGCGCGCCCATCACCACCGCCGCTCCGCCGCGGAACCGCCGTAGCGCTTCGGCCATGGCATAAACCTGCTCCACCGAAAACGCGACCACGGCGCTGCGTTTGGGCAGGCGTGACAGTTTGCAGATGCCGGCGTGGCTGAGGGTGGAAAACCGCGGCCGGGTGGTGATTTCCGCAAGCGGGATCAGCGCCTTGACCATCGGTTCCAGCGTGGCGGAACCCAGCACCATCGTTTCTTCGCGCCCGCGTGCGTGCAGCAGCCGGTCAGTGAAGATATGCCCGCGTTCAGGATCAGCGCCCAATTGCGCTTCGTCGATGGCGACAAAGGCGTGCTGGCCTGCAGTGCGCGGCATGGCTTCGGCGGTGCACAGGAAATAGCGCGCGTCGGGCGGTTCGATCCGTTCTTCGCCGGTGATCAGCGCGACCTGTTTATCGCCCTTGATCGCGCGCACCCGGTCATAGACCTCGCGCGCCAGCAACCGCAGCGGGAACCCCATCATGCCCGATGAATGGCCGCACATCCGCTCAATCGCCAGGTGGGTCTTGCCGGTGTTGGTCGGCCCGAGCACCGCGCGCACGCGTTCGTCCATGCGGGCATCCGTCTGGGACGCATCGCGCGCAGCGGCCAGCCTATTGCCAGCGTGTTTTGAGGAGGCGACGCTCACAATGGTCAGCTTGTGTCAGGCCTTGGGC
>JANQTR010000204.1:0-10004 GCA_030731635.1 Erythrobacter sp.
AAGGGCATTGCGCCCTCCAACGTCTACACATGCAAGGATGGATCGTACATGATCGGGGCCAATGGCGATGCCATCTTTGCGCGGTTGGCGCAGGCGATGGGCCAGCCCGAGCTCGCCAGCGACGAACGCTACGCCACCCATATCGCGCGCGGCATCCATCAGGATGACTTGGACGTACGGGTCAATGCGTGGACAGGCACGCTTACGGTCGATGAGGTCGATGCCCTGATGACCGAACATTCGATCCCGGCGGGCCGCGTCTACCGCGCGCCCGATATGCTCGCGGATCCGCATTTTCAGGCGCGCGAGGCGATTATCGAGGTCGAAACGCAAAATCGCGGGCCGATCAAGATGCAGAACGCCTTTCCCAAGCTATCCAAAACCCCTTCGTCGATCCGTCGCCCCGCACCTGCTGCGCCGGGTCAGGACAATGCCGAGGTTTATGCCGAACGGCTGGGCCTGGATGAAGGCGAATTGGCGCGGCTGGCAGTGGCTGGCATCATCTGATGGCTGGCCCCTCGGCATCGGACAATTACGCCGGGGTGTATGAAGGGCGGTTGCAACCGGGTTCGCGCCCGGCGCTGCTGATTGTCGACGTGGTGTTGGCCTACCTTACCGAAGGTTCGCCTCTGTTCATGGACAGCGCTGCAGCTGCCAAGGACAGCAACCGCCGCCTTGCTGCGGCCGCACGCGCGGCGGGCGTGCCGGTGATCTTCACCAACGTGCAGTACCGTGCGGATGGGTCAGACGGCGGGGTGTTCTACCGCAAGGTTCCGGTGCTGGGGGTATTTGTCGAAGGCTCTGCCTTGGGCGCATTCCCCGATGACCTCATGCCGCAGTCAGGCGATCAGGTATTCACCAAGCAATACCCGTCCGCCTTCTTCGGCACCGGGTTGGCAGAAGCGTTGCATGCGCAGGGGATCGATACCCTACTGATAACCGGTTATTCAACCTCAGGCTGCGTCCGGGCGAGCGCACTGGACGCCATGCAATACGGCTTTGTGCCGCTGGTGGTGCGCGATGCCTGCGCTGACCGCCACGAAGGCCCGCACGAATCCAACCTGTTCGATCTCCAGGCCAAATATGCCGAAGTCATTAGCGAAGCCGAGGCGCTGACCGTGATTGCAGGCGGCGCGGCTTAAAGCGCTTTTCGACCGTTCCGGCGCGAAATATTTGATCGCCCGCGCGAAGGACGCGCTGCGTTCAGCCGTTGATCAGATGCACACCTGTCCTATTGCTGATAGTATCAGGCGCGCCGCTGGATAAGGAAGGTTGCACCATGCCGCTGACATTTGCCTACAAGGCTGCGCGATGACCCCGGCCAGTATTGCGCTGAGCCGGTTCGGCTATGGCCTCAGCCCGGGCGAGACTGCACCGCAGGATCCGCGCGGCTGGCTGTTGGGCCAGCTGAAACGCTATGATCCGGCCCCGGCTGTCATCGCCAAACGCGTTCGCGCACAAGGCAATATCGGCGAGACTCTCGAACTGTTGCGAACGCTGCGCCGTGACACGCGAGAGATGGCGGAAATGGCGGCAAAAGAGCCGATGATGGCCGATATGTCGCGCCAGAATGCCCGCGACGCGGCGCTCGCCAACCTTCCGCCCGAACTGCGCGAAAAATATGACGAAGCGCGATCGATGCTGGTGCAAGATGTTGCTCTCAGGGTCAATCTGGCGGTCAGCAGCGCTACGCCACTGATGGAAAGGTTGGTGCATTTCTGGGCCAACCACTTCAGCGTTTCTGTCGGCAAGTTGGGCACGCAGATGGCGGTTGGCGATCATGAATTCACCGCGATCCGTCCACATGTGCTGGGGCGGTTCAGCGACATGCTCGAAGCCGCAGTGCTGCATCCTGCGATGCTGCTTTACCTCGATCAGTTCCAATCAGCTGGCCCCAATTCGCCAGCACAACAGCGGCGCGGACGGCGTTCTGGTCAAGCGGATCAGGTTGTCCGGCGTGGGCTGAACGAAAACCTCGCGCGGGAAATCCTCGAACTGCATACGCTGGGCGTGCATGGCGGTTATTCTCAGGCCGACGTTACGGAATTTGCCCGCGCGCTAACCGGGTGGACCGTTCCGGGCATTGGCCGGGTAGACCGCTTCGGCGAAGACCAGCCGAACGGCGCGATGTTTGTCGCGGTGGCGCATGAACCGGGTACGCGGCGGGTGCTGAGCCGTTCTTATCCGGCAGGCGCTGCGGATCAGGCGCGCGCGATCCTGAACGATCTGGCCACGCATCCCGCCACCGCACGCCATATCGCTACCAAACTGGCGCGCCATTTTGCTGGAGACACCCCGCCGCCCACGCTCGTCGCACAGCTTGAGGCCGATTTCCTGCGCAGCGGCGGTGACCTTGCCAGCCTCACCCGCACGTTGATCACCGCGCCCGAGACGTGGGAACCGGCACCGGTCAAGTTTCGCACCCCGTTTGAATGGCTGGTCGCCTCGTTGCGGCTGACGGGGGCAGGCACCCTTCCCCCGCGCCGGATCGTTGCTGCGCTGACGCAGCTGGGACAGGTGCCGTGGCGCGCGCCATCACCTGCCGGTTATGATGACATCGCGGCCAGTTGGGCCGGGCCGGACGCGCTGCTACGCCGGGTTGAGCTGGCGGAACAAATGGCACGCGATGCGCCAATCGACGACGTTACCGCCCACGCCGAAGCCGCCTTTCCCGGCGCGCTGAGCGATGCCACCCGCACCCAGCTAGCCCGCGCCGAAAGCGGGCGGCAAGCGCTCGCGCTCTTGCTGGTGTCCCCTGAAATGCTGCGGAGATAACTCTCATGCTGACCCATCTCAATCGCCGCACAATGCTGGCCGGATCGCTGGTGCTGGGGGCCAGTGGGCTCACCCTGCCGCGCATCGCCTTTGCCCAAGGCGCTGGCACCCGCAACCTGCTGTTCGTGCTGCTGCGCGGCGCGGCGGATGGGATGGCGATGCTCGCACCAGTCGGCGATCCCGGTTTGGAAGCCCTGCGCGGTCCCCTGCTGGCCGATTATGACGGCGCGGAGCGGATCGGCAGCTTTTTTGCGGTCCATCCGGCGCTGGCAGAAATCGGCAAGGCAGTAGCCGCGGGTGAGGCCTTGTTCGTCCACGCAGCCGCCACCGCATATCGCGAGCGGTCGCATTTCGATGCGCAGAACCTGCTCGAAAGCGGCGGTGCGGTTCCTTACGGCGCGCGCGATGGCTGGCTCAACCGGCTGGCGGGACTGATCAATGAAAGCGCGGGCGGCGATCCGGTACGCGCTTTAGCGATTGCGCCTTCGGTGCCGTTGGCGCTGCGCGGTGATGCGCCGGTGTCGAACTATGCGCCGTCAGCCCTGCCCGAAGCCAGCGAAGATCTGATCGCGCGGGTCAGCCAGCTTTACGGCGATGATAGCGAACTGGGCGGCCTGTGGGCGCGTGCGCTTGAAACGCGGGCAATGGCGGGGGACGATGGCCTTAACAACCTGCGCGATGCCCATGCGGCAGGTGATCTGGCTGCATCGCTGATGCAGGGCCCGCAAGGGGCGCGGATTGGCATGATCGAGCTCGGCGGGTGGGACACCCACGCCAACCAGCGCGGCGGCTTTGCCCGCAGTGCACGCCAGCTTGATGCGCTGTTGGCGGCCTATCGCACGACGATGGGCACGAGCTGGAACGACACGATGGTGCTGGTGGCGACCGAGTTCGGGCGCACCGCGCGGCTCAACGGCACCGGCGGCACCGATCACGGCACTGCGGGCGCGGCGTTGATCATGGGCGGCAATGTGCGCGGCGGGCGGGTGATCGCCGATTGGCCGGGGCTTGGCGCCAACCAGTTGTTCCAGAACCGTGACCTTGCGCCGACCACGGCGCTGGAAAGCGTGCTGGCAGGCGCGGTGGCCGAACACCTTAGGCTTGATCCGGCGCTGACGATGGCGCGGCTGTTTCCGGGCCGAAGTGCAGCGCCGCTGACCGGGATTACCCGCGCCTGACCCCTGCCGGACTCACTGTGCCATCTGATCGAGTGCGGTGATCAAGCCTGCGGCCAACTCAGCCGCAGCCGCGCGCGTGGCCGCACGGTCGGACGCATCGCCCACTTCGTAGGTGTAGGCGGGGATCGCATAGACGGCGTGAAACCAGTTCTTCGCCGTCCCGCTGCCCGGGTTGGCGTTGCGTGGTTCGATCGTGAAATCATAGCCTGCAAAGGTGTTCTCACGCCCGGTCAGCCAGCTTGCCAGAAACCGCTGCTGCGCGGCGCTGGCTTCATCGCCTTGCACATAAAACAGATTGCGCGCGGTCGAATGAAAATCGATCATCGCGACCGGGCGCACACCTTGGGGCAAGGCATCCAGCCAGAGCTTGACGCTGCGCGTTTCGGGCTGGGTAAATTCGCCCCAATCGCGGTTGAGATCCACCGCGCCGCGATTGGCGCGCCAGTGGCCACGCGCAACCCCGTCGGGGTTCAATTGCGGCACAATCAAAACCTGCGTGTGCTGGCCCAACGCCGGATCGCGGGCGAACATCAACGCCAGATGATCGGCAAAGGCCCGCATCGCAATCGCCCCGGTCACTTCGGGTGGGTGCTGACGGCCCAATAGCACCACCAGCCTTGGCGCATCGACCCTGCCCAGCCGCACAGCTTCGATCGGGCGGCCATCATGCGACTGGCCAAGGCTGAACGGCACCGTCCCGACCAGCGCGCTCCACCGGCGCAGATCGGCGCTGGCATCGCCCGGCAGCACCAGTTCCTGCGCTGTAACCGTCCCGCGCCCCGCAGGCAGGCGCAGGGTCGCCGATGTCCCGTCCTTGCTGATGGTCACGGGGAGATCGGAGGCAGCACCACCATCCTTGATCAGCTTGGGCGCATAGCGATGCGTGCCGCCAAGATAGCGCAAGGTGACCGTCACCGGCGCATCGCCTGCGCTTTCATAACGGAACGCATACCAGGGCGAAGGATTGATCGGCGGCGCGTGTTCAGGCGTCACGAGCACCGCAAAATCGCGTTCACCCAGCACCGCGCAGGGTGATGCGGGCGCACCTTCGAAATCGAACGCGATCAGCGCGGCGATGCTGCGGCATTCACTGCCGGGCGAGACTGCGCTTGAGACAGGCGAAGGGGGCGGCGCTTGCACGCACGCCCCCAGCGCCATGGCCAGTCCGGCCCACAGGTATCGCGAGCGTATCCCCATGGGCCGAGCCTATCAGAACGTCTTGCGCAGTTCGACCCGGAACACCCGCCCGCGTGCCGAATGCAACTCGCTGAAGAAACCCAGATTTTCGTCAGCCAACGGCGGGTCCTTGTCGAACAGATTGTTCACGCCGAGCCGGATGCGCGTGCCATCCAGCGCGGTGTCATTGTCGAAGGTATAGGCCACCGCGAGGTTGAAGGTCAGGAAATCATCGACCCGGAAGAAATTGGCATTGGGATCATCCGAGACAATCGGCGTGTCGCGGCTAACGCTGGTGTCATACACCCCGCCAACGTACCTTGCGAACAGTGACACATCGACCGGGCCCTTGTCCCAGTTGACCGAACCGCTGAAACGCCACTTGGGCCGCCCTTCGATTTCGAGCAACTGGCCCAGCCCGCCGACAACAACTTCAGGTGGCAGCGCGCCTGCCGCGATCCCATCGAGCAGTTCCTGCCCGTCGGGACCGGCTGACTGAACAAAGCTTCCCAGCCGCGCGGCGTTGAACCGCAGGCGGAAATCACCCAGACCGAAATCGGGCACGTTGTAGAACATCCCGAAATCCCAGCCGCGCGATGTACGGCTATCGAGGTTGAGATAAGGGTCGAGCACCTGAATGATCTCACCTGCAGGGGCGAGGCTGGTGCCGGTGAACAGATCAATCTCTTCCTGCGTTGGCGCAGCGCGGATCACGTTGGGGTTGCTGCCCCCCGCCAGCCGGCGCAGCAGGTCGAGCGCAATCGCGTTGTCATCGCCAAACGTGCCCACCAGGCCGCGCTGCTTTACGCGCCAATAATCCGCCGTCAGCGTCAGGCCTCGCAGAAACCGCGGTTCAAGCACGATGCCCAGATTGATGCTGGTGCTGTCTTCTGGTTCAAGCGTATCGCTACCCGAACGGAAGCTGATCACCCCGGCGCCCGGGCATACGCCGAGACTGGACAGCGTGCCCTGTTCAACCATCGCCTGACAGATCACGAAATCATCGCGGGTGTTGGAACGGGTGGTGCCGGCATCATTGACTTGCACCAGGTTAGGCGCACGGAACCCCTGCGACCACGCACCGCGAAAGGTCACGCCGGGAATCGTCGTCCATGAGGCCGCGATGCGCGGAACGACCGCGGTCTGATCAATGTCGGTGAAATGCTCCATCCGGCCTGCCAACTGCAGGTTGAGCGCTTCGACCAGCGGAATATCCATATCCTCGCTCACCAAAGGCACGAATACCTCGGCAAAGGCGGAATAGACTTCGCGCGCGCCGCTGGTGTCGGGCGAAGGGCTGGTGCCAACCACATCACTACCGTTGAATACGCCGGTCACGCTGTCCGTGAAGGTAATGGTCCCATCAAGCCGGGGGTCGCGATCATCGAAGAAGGTTTCGCGCCGCCATTCAATCCCTGCCGCCACACCGACATCGCCGCCGGGCAACGTGAACAGGTCGTTGCGGCTGACCTTGAAATCGGCCAGTGCCAGCGTGGTGCCGCCAACGCGGGATACGTCGATCAGGAAGGGATCAATCACGCTTTGCGGATTGGGCGTGCAATCACCTTCGCCCGGATCGCCCATCACGCAGCCGCCGTTGAACGGGTTATAGGCATCTGGCGTGCTGCGGTTGATCGATTCCTGCACCAGCGACAGCGAAACACGGTTGCCTTCGATATCGGTCACCTTGGCTTCGGAATAGACAAACCCGGTGTCGAAATCCCATGATCCGAAATTGCCACGCAGACCGGTGACCAGACGGAACGAATCCTTGTCGACCGAAACGGAACGGTTGCCGACATCGACAAAGCGATAGCGTTCGGCGATCACATCGGCCCCGCCAGTAGCGATTGTGGTACCCGGCAGGCGGTTGGGATTGGCCGAGCCATCAGGAAAATTTACCGGCCCGAACGGGTTGTAATAGGCATTGCGCGAAATACCCAAAGGCACCGCACTCAGGATCGCCGCCGGGGTAATGAAACGAGCGCTTTCGGAACGGAAATAGCTGCCTTCAAAATAGGCTTCGATATCATTGGTCAATTCATAGCTGAGCAGGGCTGCGGCGTTGTAACGGTTCTTTTCGCTGATCAGCGTGCTGCCTAAATTGGTGTTGTAACGCACCGCAATATCCGGGGTTGTGCCGTTGCGGGCGCACACGCCATTGCCAAAGTCCAGCCGGCATCCGGGGAAGCTATCGGGCTGGAGATAGAAGTCATCATCGCCAATCGGGGTGCGGTTGGACGGCGCCTGAATATCGAACTGACCGAACGGGCCAAAGGTGTTGCGGTTGTTGAACTGCACGTCGCCTTCGAAATCGGTGCCCTCGACCAGCGCCAGACGATTATCGTCGGCAGCGTAATCGCGCGCTGAAGCTGGCAGGCCGTTTTCATGGAAATAGCCGCCATAGACCGTCAGATTGCCGCGCCCGCCGCTGAAATCAAAACCATATCCAGCGCTGATCTGCGTGCTGTAGAGGTTGGTCCCGTCGGAATCGCGGTATTCGCCTTCGATAAAACCGCCCTTGCGATTGCCGCGCAGCACGGTGTTGACCACGCCAGCCACTGCATCCGCGCCGTAAATCGCCGAGGCGCCATCGCGCAGCACTTCCAATCGCCGGACACTGCCGGGGACGATCTCGTTGGCATCGGGGCTGACCACCGGGACCAGCAATTCGGTCTGGAAACCGGGGTGCAGCACCATCCGCCGCCCGTTGATCAGCAGCAGGGTATTGCCCGTTCCCAGATCGCGCAGGTTGATCGAAGCAACATCGCCGCGCGCATTGTTCTGGGTGGTGTCGTTCTGTTCGTTGAACGCCACGGTCCCGGCCTGCGGGATGGCGCGGAACAGTTCATCCCCCGATGCAGCGGCGATGTTCTGGAGATCAGTCTCATCGATCACCGTAACCGGCAGCACATCATTGATCTTGGCGCCCTGGATCTGGGTGCCAGTGACGATGATTTCACGCTCGGGTTCGGGAACAGGCGCAGGCGCTACGACCTCCTGCGCGTGGACAGTGGTAGCAGCAATCATGCTGCCACCGCACATCAGAGCAAACCTGCTCAGGAATCTATTCGGCATCTTCATTCTCCCCGTTATTTTTGTATTTCAAGCGATTGTGCCCAGTGCGTGAACAGCGTGGGCCATTGACTGATGACTTGATCGGGCTTGCCCAAGCCCCAACCATGTCCTCCGTCGCGGAACATGTGCAATTCAGCGCTGGCCCCGGCAGCGGTCAGTTTTTCGAACAACAGGATGCCGTGGCCGGGCGGCGTAGTGGTGTCGTCGGCGGCCGCAAAGATGATGGTCGGCGGCGCGTCCTTGCTGACATGGGTGTCGAGCGACCAGTCGGCTTCAGCCTTGGCGCTGGGCTTTTCGCCGATAATCTCACGTCGGGTGCGGGTGGTGTCATAGGGCTTGCGCAAGGTTACCACCGGGAACAGCAACACCGCAAAATCGGGCCGCGCCGATACCTTCTCGTAAGCATCGGACCCGGCATAAAGCGCGCGTTTCGGCTGGAGCGCGGTGAAGCCCGCCAAGTGCCCACCAGCGGAAAAGCCCATGACCCCGATCTTTGCCGGATCAACCGCGAATTCGCCCGCGCGGCTGCGGATGATCTTCATCGCCCGCTGTGCGTCCATGAACGGCGCGCTGGCATCCCATCCGTCATTCGGCAGGCGGTACAGCAACTCGAAAACCGTAAAGCCCTGGGCCTGCAACCACTGCGCGGCAGGTGTGCTTTCCTTCCACAGCT
Source organism: Erythrobacter sp. (assembly GCA_030731635.1). Lineage (GTDB taxonomy): Bacteria > Pseudomonadota > Alphaproteobacteria > Sphingomonadales > Sphingomonadaceae > Erythrobacter. The sequence goes on from JANQTR010000204.1 coordinate 8,881, forward strand.
GGATGCGGAAATAGCCGCCGCCGCCTGCCACCAGCACGGCTGCGCCGTTCGGCACAGCGGGGCGGTAAACCCGCATGCGCGGCGTCGCGATATTGGACAGTGCGCCAAAGCCCGCGCCTGCCTCGCCCAGCTTTTCCGGCCCGGTGACCCCGCCATTCCCCGGCGGAACGCCCGGCCAGAGCAGGATTTCCTCTGGCGTAGCAGCGGCAAGCGGCACAATCGGCATGGCGCCCGCCAGCAGGGTCAATGCTGCGCCCGCGCGTATCAGGGTACGACGCTGCATCATTTGCGATCCTCCAGCATGTCAGCGATTGCCTCACTCACCGGGCCGCTGCGTTCGTGACGTTCAATATCCTCGACCGGTAGCGGCAGCGGCGTTCCCGCCATCGCCGCAGCCAGCCGCTCACGATCCAGCGCGCCTTCCCAGCGCGAAACCACAATCGTTGCCACCGCATTGCCGATGAAATTGGTCAGCGCGCGGCATTCGCTCATAAACCGGTCGATCCCCAGGATTAGCGCCATGCCCGCCACCGGCACGCTCGGCACCACGGAAAGCGTTGCCGCCAGGATCACAAAGCCCGCGCCCGTCACGCCTGCCGCGCCCTTGGAACTCACCATCGCCACCAGCACCAGCGTAAGCTGTTCGCCAAGGGTCAGATCAACCCCCACCGCCTGCGCGATGAACAATGTCGCCAGCGTCATGTAGATATTCGTGCCATCAAGGTTGAACGAATATCCGGTCGGCACCACTAACCCGACCACCGCCTTGCGGCACCCGGCCTGCTCCATCTTTTCCATCAGGCTGGGCAAAGCTGCCTCGGATGATGAAGTGCCCAGCACCAGCAGCAATTCTTCGCGCAGGTAGCGGATCAGGGCGAAGATCGAAAACCCGTTGAACCAGCCCACCAGACCCAGCACCACGATCACGAACAACAGCGAGGTGAGATAGAAGGTCGCGATCAGTGCAGCGAGATTGGCGAGTGTACCGATCCCGAATTCGCCAATGGTGAAAGCAATCGCGCCGAACGCGCCGATGGGCGCGAACTTCATCAGCATATGCACCAGCTTGAACACAGCTGCGCTGAACGAAGTCATTACGTCCAGCACCAGATCGCTCTGCGGCC
>JANQTR010000204.1:10104-11560 GCA_030731635.1 Erythrobacter sp.
CCGATAATCAGCGCCAGCGTGGAGAAAGTCAGGAAATAAGCAAACGCCTTGCCCGCGACAGAGCCGACCGCTTTCATGTCGCTCATGCCCGCGATACCGGTAGCCACGGTGAGGAAAATCACTGGAGCGATGATCATCTTGACCAGTTTGATGAAGCCATCGCCCAATGGTTTGAGCGCGGTGCCAACCTCTGGATAGAAATGGCCCAGCAGCGCGCCCAGCGCGATTGCTGCCAGCACCTGCACATATAATTGCTGATACAAAGGCTTGCGGCGCAGCGGCGCAGCAGGTGGGTTTGCATTGATTGCGATTGGCGAACCCATTGGTCGCTTGCCCCCTGATCCTGCACCTGTGACTGCCGCGATGGCGTGCCCCCCCGGCGGCGTCTTCCCAATGCATAGAATTGCTGCGCAGCCACGCTTCCGCAAGCGCTTCGCACCGTACCAGCCAGTCACGCAATTCCAGCCGCTTAAGCCTCCCCACGCGCAATCTTGTGCGGAAATCCGCACAAATTCCTTGCGCTGGATGCGGAAAACCGCACAACGGCGGGCGAGTTCGTCATTGGCATGGGGGGAGAGCGCATATCATGCGCAGCCGTCGCGAAGGCTGGAGCCTGTGGCTAATCGCGCTGGCTGGCACGCTGGTGATTATCGCGCTGGCAATAGTCGGGCTGGACCGGGCAATGCGGGTGCGGGCGATGGACGAAACCCGCGCGGCGGCATCCAATGACGCCGCGCTTCTGGCAGCCGGACTGGAAAGCGAACTCAACAAGTTCACACTGGTCCCGCGGGTGCTGTCGGTTGATCCCGAAGTTGCCACTCTGCTGGCCGGTGATGGGCGCGACCTTGCCGTGCTCAACCGGCGGTTGGCGGCGCTGGCGCAGCAGACCAATGCAGCGGCGATTTACCTGATGGATGCACGCGGGCTGACGCTGGCCTCCAGCAATTGGGATCGGCCCGACAGCTTCGTCGGATCGAATTACGGCTTTCGCAGCTATTTTGCAGAAGCGCTGCGTGAAGGCATGGCCAGCGATTTTGCGCTAGGCACCGTAAGCCGCCGCCCCGGACTATATCTGGCCCAGCGGGTTGGGCCGCCTACCCGCCCGCTCGGGGTGGTCGCGATCAAGGTTGAATTCGATAGTCTGGAAAGCAAATGGCGCGATGCCAAAGCCGGGGTGTTTGTCACCGATGGTGATGGGATCGTCCTGCTCAGCAGCAACCCTGAATGGCGGTTCCACGCAGCAAAGCGGCCCGCAGGAAAAGCGACCGTCCAACAGACCGTGTCCGATTATCCAGCCAGAGATACCGCCCGCGATGCCCTGCGCTTCGGGGTTGAACGGATCACCCCGCTGGTGCTGCCGACCGCAGGCGTAGCCGGTTCGCCGGTGCAGATGGTCGAGCATATCCGACCGATTGCGCCAACCGGGTGGGACCTGCACTTGCTCTCCGACCCGGCC
>JANQTR010000205.1 GCA_030731635.1 Erythrobacter sp.
CAAAAAGGGCGGGCATCGCCTGATACCCGCCCCCTGTTTCTTCCCATCCAAGGGAAACTGTGTTGCGTCGCTGCGCTAGGCCGCGGTCGCCATCCGTGCGAGTTCGCAATGCGACCAGATCTCGCTCAAAGCCTTGATCAGCCGGTCGATGTCACCATCGGTGTGCACCGGCGAAGGTGTGACACGCAGCCGCTCTGTGCCCACCGGAACGGTCGGGTAGTTGATCGGCTGCACATAAATGCCGTGATTGTCCATCAGCCAGTCGCTGATCATTTTGCACTTCTTGGCATCGCCCACCATCACCGGGATGATGTGGCTGGGGTTGTGGAGATGCGGGATGCCCATAATGTCGAGCTTGCGGCGGACTTGCGCCACGCGCTCTTGCTGCAACTCACGTTCAGCGCTGCTGGTCTTGAGGTGGCGGATACTCGCCGCAGCGCCTGCCGCGATAGCGGGGGGCAGGGCGGTCGAGAAGATGAACCCACTGGCAAAACTGCGCACGAAATCAACCAGGTTGCTGCTGGCGGCGATGTACCCGCCCATCACGCCGAACGCCTTGCCCAGCGTGCCTTCGATCACGGTGATACGGTCCATCAAGCCTTCGCGCTCGGCAATCCCGCCGCCGCGCGGACCATAGAGGCCGACCGCGTGGACTTCGTCGATATAGCTCATCGCGCCATGCTTTTCGCACACGTCGAGGATCTCTGCGATCGGGGCGATATCGCCGTCCATCGAATAGACGCTTTCAAACGCGACCAGCTTGGGCACGTCGGGGCCGTATTGCGACAGCAGCTCATCAAGATGCGCCACGTCATTGTGGCGGAACACCTTGTAAGGCGCGCGCGAGTAACGGATGCCTTCGATCATTGAGGCGTGGTTGAGCGCGTCGGAAAACACCACGCAGCCCGGAATCCGTCCCGCCAGTGTGCCAAGACCCGCCCAGTTCGAGACATAGCCCGATGTGAACAGCAGGGCGCTTTCCTTGCCATGCAGATCGGCCAGTTCACGTTCCAGCAGCACGTGGTGGTGGTTGGTGCCCGAGATATTGCGCGTGCCGCCCGCCCCTGCGCCGCATTCGTCGAGGCATTCGTGCATCGCATCGAGCACGGCGGGATGCTGCCCCATGCCAAGATAGTCGTTCGAACACCACACGGTCACCGCCTGCGTTTCTTCGTCGACAAAGCGCGTCGCCTGCGGAAACTGGCCGCGGTGGCGCTTGATGTCGGTGAAGACCCGGTAACGTCCGTCCGCGCGCACAGTGTCGAGCTCGCCGGCGAAATAGGCTTCAAAATCCATGGGTTTTCCCTCTGTTTCCATGATTATGTTCTCAATTCTCAGTCATTTGGCCAGCGGCACCGCGCTTGGGCTCCGTGCGTTTCGGAAGCGCCCAACCCCACAGCATTCCATCGCGGAACGGCAGGGCCAGAAACAAGTGTTCGAGCACACCCAGCAGGCACAAAGTGCATAGCAGGCTTGCGCCAACCATCTCGGCGCTGCCTACCGGCGCTGCCAGGGCCATGCCTGCGAACCACGCCGTAACTGCGCCAATCGCTGCAATCGATGCTGCCAACAGCAAGGTCATCCGGTTTGGACCGAAATAGGTCTTCAGATAGGCCAGCTGGTCAGGCAGCATTTCCGATGTGCTGTTGGGTACGCCGACAAACAGATTGATCTTTGAAATCAACCTGAGGCCGAACATCAACACGAACACCGAAGCGCCAATCTGATTGGATGCGTTCCACGACAGCGAGATCAGCAGCAGTGCCGTCAGGGCAAGCGCAACTTCATGATGCATGACGGTGGCGCTCGCCTGACGAAAGCGGGCCACACCCGTCAGATCTGCATCAGCCGGACCGCGACGCGGGCCTGCCCCAGAGCCGGTCAGGAAGCTCAGTTCATGCCAGCCCCAAACCAACAGCGCGCCGACAAAGGCCACGTAAACGGCCCAAACCTGGGTCGAGACCGAAGCAACAAGGATCAAGACCAGGCCAAGGATCCCGCCAACCGCACCAATCGCGAGGCTTTTGGAGAAAGTCGCGCTTTCACGGTTATCCGCCCAGGCCACCAGCCCGGTTGCAATGAACCAGATCACCACCGTCACGATGAACGGCACAATATGGCCGTCCCAACTTACCATGCCGGCTGCAGCCGGATTGAAGCGGGCAGGGCGTGAGCCTTGGGCTTCTGGAGATACATCCGGGCAAAGGCGAGGCCCGCCCCGGCCATACCAGATGCGCGGCTTATCAGACCGCCGATGCCACCGCGCTCTTTGCCAGCCTCGATACGGGCCGCAGCAAGGCGCAGCTTTTCCATCTGGCGGCGGAATGCCGGGGTATCGATGTCCAGCTCGACCGGGAAGACCTGGCGGCTAATCTGGTTGCAGATTTCAAACACCTTGTAGTCATACTCGGTCGGGTCAACGCCGAGCGCGGCATGGAACACCGGACGGTTGTGATCGCGCACATACATCGTGGCGTAGACCGATAGCAGGAAGAAGCGCA
>JANQTR010000206.1 GCA_030731635.1 Erythrobacter sp.
GAGCGATCCGCGCCCCGGTTTGCGACAGGTCGAGCAGGATGCTGTCATGCGTGCCATAAATGGTGATGAACCGCACCGGGATCGATAGCCGCAAACGCGCTGCGGCACGCCGACCAGTCTGCTCCATAGGCGCGTTCGGATCGGGGATGGCAGATGCAAACATGACGCCTGATCTGCGCCAATGTAGGTAAAAGTCAGGGCAAGCCTGCCATCTGGTGCGCTACGTAGTGACTAAGCGGCGCAGTTATCACGCGGACTACCGCCCAAGCGGATCGACGAGTCAGTCGCCCCAGCCGTTCTTGACACTTTCCGAATCGCGCCGGCGAGCCGAAGGCTTGTCGCTATTGTCTGACGGACGATAACCCCAGCCATCTTTGGCTAGCTCTTGGGCGCGGCGTTGTTCCTGTTCGGCGCGGATCGCCTTTTCGCCAAGCCGTTCTGCGCGCTCGCCAATGGAATCGACCGCCTTGTGGCCGACATAGCTCGCTCCAATCGTCACGAACAGACCAAACACCATGATCCCCAGCGCAAAGATGCCGAAGACAAAGCGGATGGTGTTTGTCAGGTTTTGAATAGTGTCGAAAAATGCACGCATCTTTTCGCTCCCAAGCGATCAGCGGGCAAGATTAGCGTGAAAAAATTGCGATTTGGTTAGGCGGTGTCTTCCTGGCCTTCCATCAGCCCGTGTTTACGAATGGCGTGGCGCAACTGGTCATAGGTAAGGCCCAATGCGCGGGCCGTCTGACGCTGGTTCCAGCGATGCCGCCCCAGCGCATGTTCTAGGATCGTGCGTTCATGTGCGTCCACAGCGGCCCGCAGATCCTCCACTCCGTCAAGGTTGATCGCAGCGGCAGGAGCTTCTGCCTGCGTGACGGCGGCAGCAGGCTGCGCAGATACAGCGCGGCGATGTTCGGGTGGGCGCGGGCGCCACGGGCTGTCGAACGGGTCAAACTGCACATGCGCAATCGGGGTTTCGAAATCGGCCCAGCGATAGACCGCTCGCTCGACGACGTTGCGCAGCTCGCGCACATTGCCGGGCCAGAGGTGTTCCTCCAGCGCGTGCATCACGTGCGCGGCAAAGCCCGGCCAGCGATCCCAATCAAGCTCTGCCGCCATCCGCCGCCCGAAATATTCGGCCAGCACCCCAATATCACCCTCGCGCACTCTGAGCGGGGGCAATGTGATAACTTCAAAGCTCAGCCGGTCGAGCAGATCGGCACGGAATTCGCCCGATGCCGCCAGCGCTGGCAGATCATCATTGGTTGCGGCGACGATCCGCACATCGACCCGGATCGGGCGCGAGGCGCCGATGCGGGTAATCTCGCCATATTCGACCGCGCGCAGCAGCCGTTCCTGCGCCCCCATCGACAGCGTGCCAAGTTCATCGAGGAACAGCGTGCCCCGATCCGCTTCTTCAAACCGCCCGGTGCGGGCCTTGGTCGCGCCAGTGAAAGCGCCAGCCTCGTGCCCGAACAATTCGGCTTCAATCAGGGTTTCGGGCAGTGCTGCGCAATTCATCGTGACCAGCGGTTCATCCCATCGGCTCGACAAGCGGTGCAGACGTTCTGCGATCAATTCCTTGCCGGTGCCGCGTTCGCCGATCACCAGCACCGGGCGGTTCATCGACGCAGCACGGCTGGCGCGTTCGACTGCATCGAGAAAGGCCCCGGATTGGCCGATGAACTGGGTTTCGTGTTGCACATCCAAACTATAGTGAAAAATCCCAATGCTTGGCAATAGACCCCAACATCCTTGCAGGCGATTACCGGAAAAATGGCAGATTTCCGCCATTCCCACACTTTGGCACGGCGGTTGCAAAATACCTGGCAAGAGAACGCAGACCATATCGGAGGCCAATCATGATCAACCACGAACCCGCTGCCAGCAGCTTCTGGCGCAGCAAGCTTGGGCAGGCCGCGATGGCCAGCATTGCCGCGATGGTGATGATGATCGCACTGTCTTCGCAGATCCAGCCGGGTGCAGTCAGCGCTGCCCCACTGCACCCCGCGTCGGATATCGGCGCGATGGTCGAATTTGCCTGAGATGGGCGATAACCACACTTCTCCTCTTGGCCCCCTTGGGCCGGAGCGGCACAACGCGGACGTCCCCTCCGCCGATGCTGCCGGCGGCGCTCATCCCACGAGCGGCGGCGCGCGCAGCGACGCTTCGGCCCACCCTTCCCGCCTGATCAGCGCGGGGCGGCTGTCGCGGCTCGACGAAGAGCTCGAAGCCTTGCGTCGCAGCCCCGCGCCGACATCGCGCAGCGAGCCACTTACAGCGAAGGACTATTGGACAGACCCGGAAAAGGTTAACGCCAAGATCAACGAATTTTTGTCAGGAGCACCCTTCATGGGCATTTTCAGCCGTACCCGCGATATCATCGCCGCCAATTTCAACGACATGCTGGACAAGGCCGATGATCCGACCAAGATGATCCGCATGATCATCCTCGAAATGGAGG
>JANQTR010000207.1 GCA_030731635.1 Erythrobacter sp.
TCATTGCGGATCAGGAAGTCGAACGCGCCGAGGCCCGCCTTGGCGCCTTCGCCCATCGCCACCACGATCTGCTTGTGCGGCACGGTGGTGCAATCGCCCGCCGCGTAGATGCCCGGCAGATTGGTCGCGCCGTGATCGTCGATGATGATCTCGCCGAATTTTGACAATTCGAGCCCAATGTCGCGCAGCCATTCGGTGTTGGGGACGAGGCCGATCTGCACGAACACGCCTTCAAGGCTGATGCGCCGTTCATCGCCGCCAGCGCGGTCTTTTACGACGAGACCGTTCACGCGGGTGCCATCGCCCAACACTTCGGTGGTCTGGCCGTTGGTGATGATCTCGACATTGGGCATGGAACGCAGCTTGCGTTGCAGCACGTCATCGGCGCGCAGTTTGGTATCGAATTCGATCAGGGTGACGTGGCCGACGATCTTGGCAAGGTCAATCGCCGCTTCGACGCCCGAATTGCCGCCGCCGATCACCGCGATGCGCTTGCCCTTGAACAGCGGGCCGTCGCAGTGCGGGCAATAGGCGACGCCCTTGTTGCGGTATTCCGCTTCGCCCGGCACGCCGAGATTGCGCCAGCGCGCACCGGTGGAGAGGATCAGCGACCGCGCCCGCAGGCTCGCACCATTGGCCATGACGACTTCGTGCATCCCGCCGATTTCCGCCGCCGGCTTGAGTTCCACCGCGCGGGCCAAGTCCATCAGATCGATTTCGTATTCGCCAACGTGCGCCTTGAGGTTGTCGGTCAGCTTGGGGCCTTCGGTATAGGAGGTGCCGGGCAGGTTCTCGATCCCGAGCGTGTCCATCAGCTGCCCGCCAAACCGTTCTGCCGCGATCCCGGTGCTGAAGCCCTTGCGCGCGGTGTAGACTGCTGCCGCTGCGCCTGCGGGGCCGCCGCCGATCACCAGCACTTCAAACGCGTCCTTGGCGGCCAGCTTTTCTGCGGCCCGCTTGTCCGCGTTGACGTCCAGCTTCGACAGGATTTCGGCCAGTTCCATTTTGCCGTTGTAGAACGGTTCGCCGTTCAGGAAGGTCGCGGGCACCGCCATGATATCGCGCGCTTCGACTTCGCTCTGGAACGTGCCCCCTTCGATCAGGGTGGCGGTGATGCGCGGGTTTTCCAGCGCCATCAGCGTCAGCGCCTGCACCACGTCGGGGCAGTTGTGGCAGCTGAGCGAGAAGAACATTTCGAAATGGAAGTCGCCTTCCAACGCGCGCACCTGTTCGATCAGGTCGGCATCAACCTTGGGCGGGTGGCCGCCAGCCCACAACAGTGCGAGCACCAGCGACGTGAATTCATGGCCCATCGGCAGGCCTGCAAAGCGCACCCACTTTTCCGCGTCCGACGCGCGGCGAATGACGAAGCTGGGCTTGCGATCATCGGTGCCGTCAAACCGGGCGGTGACAAGGTCGTGCTGCGCGGCGATCTGTTCGATCAGCGTGCGCGTCTGGCGCGACTTTTCGCTGTCATCGAGCGAGGCGACCAGTTCCACGCCTTCGCGCAGATTGGCGAGATAGGTTTTCAGCTGGGCCTGCATGGCGGCGTCAAGCATGAGTGTTTCCTCCGAGGCGCGGCTAATTCGCGCGGGATAGGGGTGATCTGCGGGCGGGTAACGCGGGACCGGATGCCGTTCGCCCGCATCAAAGGGGGAGAAGGGGCGGGCACATCCGGTCCCGGCTACGACCCGAGGGCTGCGTGGCTCTCGGGATTGTCAGTCAGCGCGGAACGTGGGGGAGGGGGAGAGCCCCGCGCTGACCGATTCGGTGGTCGGTTTAGATCTTGCCGACGAGATCGAGCGAGGGGGCCAGCGTGTCGCCGCCTTCTTCCCACGCGGCCGGGCAGACCTGACCGGGGTTGGCGCGCACATACTGGGCGGCCTTGATCTTGCGGGTCAGTTCGTTGGCGTTGCGGCCCACGCCTTCACAGGTGATTTCCATGATCTGGATCACGCCGTCCGGATCGACCACGAAGGTCGCACGGTCAGCAAGGCCCACGCCTTCGCGCAGCACGCCGAAGTTGTTCGACAGCACGTGGTTCTGGTCACCCAGGAACGGGAAGGTCAGCTTGCTGATCTTGTCCGAATTGTCGTGCCAGGCCTTGTGGCTGAAATGCGTGTCGGTGCTGACGGCATAGACTTCAACGCCCATCGCCTGCAGCTGGCCGTACTTTTCGCCCATGTCTTCCAGCTCGGTCGGGCAGACGAAGGTCCAGTCGGCCGGGTAGAAGAAGAACACCGACCACTTGCCGGCGAGGTCTTCGCTGGTGACGTCGAAGAAATCCTTGCCCGCCTGAAACGCGGTGGCCTTGAACGGGGTTAGGGTTGAACCGATGATACCCATGGGAGTTTGTCCTTTTGTTGGGTTGAGAGGGAGAGGGTTGAAACTGATGGTGCCCAGATAGGAGTTTTTGCGCTGCACAAAAGTTGATTTGTGCGATTGCGAAGATCG
>JANQTR010000208.1 GCA_030731635.1 Erythrobacter sp.
TGCCCGATTGGGCGCAGACGCTGGGCATGGTGTTTTCGATCATGCTGTGGATGCCAAGCTGGGGCGGGATGATCAACGGTCTGATGACGCTGAACGGCGCATGGGACAAGGTCCGCACCGACCCGATTATCCGCATGATGGTGCTGGCGCTCGCGTTCTACGGGATGAGCACCTTCGAAGGGCCGATGCTGTCGATCAAGGCGGTGAACAGCCTGTCGCACTATACCGACTGGACCATCGGCCACGTCCATTCCGGCGCGCTGGGGTGGAACGGCATGATCACCTTTGCCTGCGTCTATTTCCTGGTGCCGCGCCTGTGGAACAAGCCGCGCCTTTACAGCCTGCGGATGATCAACTGGCACTTCTGGCTCGCGACACTGGGGATCGTTTTCTACGCCTCCAGCATGTGGGTCGCCGGGATCACGCAGGGCCTGATGTGGCGCGAATATGGGTCTGACGGCTATCTGGTGAACAGCTTTGTCGACACCGTGTCGGCGCTGCACCCGATGTATATCGCACGCGCCGTGGGCGGTCTGATGTACCTCGCTGGCGCTGTGATCATGGCTTACAACATCTGGATGACCATCGCCGGTCACCAGCGCGTCGAAGCCCCGATGGGTGACACCGCGCATGATGAAGCCGCCGACCGCCCCATCCTCCCCCAGCCCGAGGCCCAGCCCGCTGAATAAGCGCACGGCGCAAAGGAACGCGAATAATGACTGATACCCATCGCAAGGAACCCTTCGAAGGCCACAAGCGGCTGGAGAAGAACGTCACCCTGCTGGCTGCGGCGACCTTTGCGGTCGTCGCCATCGGCGGGATCGTGGAAATCGCTCCGCTGTTCTGGATCGATAACACGATCGAGAAGGTGGAGGGGATGCGCCCCTACACCCCGCTGGAACAAGCCGGGCGCGACATCTATGTCCGCGAAGGCTGCTACCTGTGCCACAGCCAGATGATCCGCCCTTTCCGCGACGAGGTGGAACGCTATGGCCATTACAGCCTGGCGGCGGAAAGCATGTATGATCACCCGTTCCAATGGGGATCGAAACGCACCGGGCCGGATCTGGCGCGGGTTGGCGGCAAGTATTCGGATGACTGGCACGTCCAGCATCTGAAGGCGCCGCGTTCTGTCGTGCCCGAAAGCATCATGCCCAATTACAGCTTTCTGGCCGAAGCGCGGGTGAATGTCCCCGATCCGGCGGCCAATCTGGCGACATTGCGGCAGGTGGGTGTGCCTTATACCGATAAGGACATCGAAATGGCCGCCACCGATCTGATGGCGCAGGCCGATCCCAACGCCGACGCGGGCGATCTGGCGACCCGTTATCCCAAGGCGCAGATCCGCGATTATGATGGCGATCCCACCCGCGTCACCGAAATGGATGCGCTTGTCGCCTATCTCCAGATGCTGGGCACGCTGGTCGATGTGAACAGCGCCGCCGCGCAGGAACAGCTGAGCGGGGAGGCAGGCCGGTGACGTTTTACGAAACCCTGCGCCATTTCGCCGATTCCTACGGGTTGGCGGTGATTGTCGCGCTCTATCTGGTGCTGTGCCTGTGGCACTTCCTGCCCGGCGGGAAAGCCCATGTCGAAGCGGCCAAATTTTCGATTTTCAAGGATGACGATGATGGCGAATAAACGCGTCGACGAACCCACCGGCACCGAAACTGTCGGCCACGAATGGGACGGCATCGAGGAACTCAACACCCCGCTGCCACGCTGGTGGCTGTACACATTCTACGCCTGCATCGCCTGGGCGGCGGTCTATGTCGTGCTTTACCCGGCATGGCCGCTGATCGACCGCGCCACCGCAGGCACGCTCGGCTGGTCGAGCCGCGGCGATCTGGCGAAAGAAATGAGCGCCGCCGACCTGGCCCGGCAAAGCGTGTTCGAAAAAATCGCCGCGACCGATATCGAAAAACTGCCCGGCTCGCCCGAACTGATGCAGGCCGCGATTTCCGGGGGCGCAGCCGCGTTCAAGGTCAATTGCGTGCAATGTCACGGCGCGGGCGCGGCGGGGTATCAGGAATTCGGCTACCCCAACCTCAATGATAATGACTGGATCTGGGGCGGCACGCTGACCGATATCGAATACACGCTGAACCACGGCATCCGCTGGGAAGGTGCAGACCAGACCCGCGTCAATTACATGCCCGCGTTCGACGGTGTATTGGATAACGGGCAGATCAGCGCAGTCGCGGCCCACGTGCTGTCGTTGAGCGGCAAGGCCAAGGGCAATCCCGCTGGCGCAGCGCTGTTCGCCGAAAACTGCGCCGCTTGTCACGGCCCGGTCGGTGCCGGAGTGCCGGAAATGGGCGCCCCTGCCCTGAATGACGCAATCTGGCTGTATGGCAGCAGCGAAGCGGCGGTGAAAAAGCAGATCCTCGCCCCGCGCCACGGTGTCATGCCCGCATGGCAGGGTCGGTTGGACCCGGTGACGATCA
>JANQTR010000209.1 GCA_030731635.1 Erythrobacter sp.
AAAGCATCGCACGCAGCATCGCTTCGAAATCGTGGATGTAGCGGCTGACATTCGCTTTGAACGCTTCATCTGCGTTATAAAGCCCAGCAATATCGCGTGCGGTCCCATTGTCGATCAGGCGCACGGCGCGGCGGGTGAAGATGCCGCGGTCGCCTTTCAGATAGGCGTCCCATGCGGTGTCGGTCACTTCGGTTGATAGTGCTGCGGTGATGTCGATGGCCGCGGAATTTAGGCTGTCGGTGATCAATGCCATCCGCCGGGCGAAATCATTATTGACCTGTTCTTCAACCAACTCGCGCGCGCGCGAGATTCGCTGCTCCAGATTGCCGGTCAACTCGTTCACCCGTGCCAGTTGATCGCGCAGCTGGATCGTCGCTTCGCGACCTACGCCCGATGCATGGGCGGCTGCTTGTTCAAGCTGACCGATGGTTGATGCAGCTTCATTGCGCAAAGAGCGCTCAAGTGTCGCGACAGCTTCTGTGCCGAGCGTTTCGGCGAGCGCCGTGGTTTTTTCCCGTGCGCCTGCATCCAACGTGGCGAAGGCCTGAACAATCGCGGCCTCCAGCATCCCGAGCGCGTCTCGCAGCTTTTCCTGCGTTCCTTCTGCCAGGGTGCCGCTTTCCTCGGCAAGCCGGGCAAACCCGCCGCGCAGGCCCTGAAGCCGCGCCAATGCGTCTTCCGATTGTTCGGCCAACCGCGATTTGAACCCGGCAATCGCAACCTCGGCCGCGTCAATATCGCTGCGGGTGCGCGTGAGGTAATCGGACAGGTCGTTACCTTGCTGGCTTGACCGCAACATCAATTGGTTGACCTTGTCGGCGCGTCCCTCGGCGGTGGTGAGCGCACCATCCGCCGCAGCGATTGCCGCTGGCAGGTCTTCGCGGGCGCTACGTGCGCCGGATTGTATGATTTCGAGTAAGCGGATGCCGCTTTCTGTCAGTGCGGCCATTTGCTCCTCGGTTTCGGCCAGCGCAGTGCGCTTGTCCGCTAGATTTTGGCCTAGGGTATCAAGGCCCGACGAAAGGCTTACCCGCGCGGTATCACCTTGCGCGGAAATTTCTTCCAGCAGATGGCTAAGCTGATCGAGTTTGGCCGCAATTGTCTCGCCATGGGTGATCAATTGCGCGGTATCGGCGATCTGCGCTTCGCGTCGCTGCGCTAGTGCATCGTCAAGCGCGGAGAGGCGCTGCGCCAAGACTTCGCTGGCCTGAGCCTCATGCGTATCGAAGGCTGCTTGGCGCTGTTCGATCTGTTCTGCCAGTGCGCGACTGCGTTCGGTCAGCAGGCTGTCGAAGGCGGCAAGATCGGTGGTGGTGCGCTGGACACGATCATCCAAGGCACCCAGCGCGCTGGTTTCAAGCAGATCAAGCCGCGCACGATAGGCTTCGGCTTCGCTTTGCAGCGCGGCAAAGCGCTGGGTTACCAGTGTCTCGATCCGGGTCAGCTGTTCTTCAAACCCGTAAAGCGTTTCGCCGACACGCTGGCCAAGACTGTGCACCTGCGCCTCACTCGCCGTGCCAAACGTATTGAGCCGGTCGAAGCCCGTGATCAATCGTTGCAGCTGATCCTGCGCATTGCGCCCGGCGCCTCCGATCTGGTTGGCAACATCGCGCGCTGCGTTGGCGATGACCGGCAAATCATCGCGCAGCCGGTTCATATTGCCCAGTGCCGTATCGCTGGCCCGGCCGATGGCATCCACTTGCGCGCCATTGGTGGTAATCAGGGCCTGCAATTCGCCCGCATGGCCCGATATCCGTTCTGCTGCGATCCGGCCGAGCGATTCCAGATCTCGCGACTGTGCAGAAAGGAATTCACGCGCCAGACTGAGTTCGCGGTTTACCACCTTGAGCCGCGCTTCAAGCGCGGCGCTCTCCTGACTCATTAAAGCGGCGCTGGCCGCAAAGCGGTTCGCCTCTGCGCGCGATGAACGCAGAGCGATCAGCCAAACGATCCCAATCAGCGCGACAGGAACCGACCACTGCACCGCCCACGCGGCCCAGGCTGCAGGCGCCGCGCCGCTCAGCATTGCGGCCTGATGCGCCCAAACGAAAAATCCGGTCCAGCCCACCACTGCGCCAAGCGCCAATGCCGGAGCAAGCCAACCAAACCGCGCCGGTGGCAGCGGTGCTTCAGCCCCTTCGAGCCAGCTTTCAGACAGCTCAAGCTCCGTCATCTCGTCGGGCACGCTGGCTTCTGCCGCGCTATCCTCCACGCTTGATCCTGCCGCGCCATCGCGCCCGCCCTTGCGCGCCATCGCGCTGATGATGTGCTGTCCTGCCATGAATCTCACATACCACAGCCAGAATCGGGATAAACCCCGCTTTAACCCAATTCCGCGTATTGGGGTGTCATGGCGTTTGATAATGGTGCTCTTGATGCAACACTAGCGGCGGCGGCGGGCAATGATGCGGCGCTGTTGCACGAACTGCGCGCGGCGTTTCTGGAAAGCGCGGCGCGCCAGCTTGATCTGCTCAAGCGCGCGCGCTGTGATGGCAACTGGAATGTGGCTGCGATGCGTCTCAAGGGTCTTGCCGCCAGTTTCCATGCCGAAGACCTGCTGTTGGCTGCGGAAATCGCGCTGCAAGCCGCGCCCGGTGAACCGCGCGCAATCCGTGAGATTGAAAGCGTGCTGACCCGTTTTTCGCGCACCGTGCGCCGTTGATCCGGCCAAGTGCCGCAGCCGCCCGGCAGAACGTCGCGGTCCGGCTTGAACCGTTGACCTGAAACCGCCATCTCCTGCGCACGTTGCCGCCATTGGCACGTGCCAAGGTGAGAGGGGAAGGGTGTGCGCACAGGATTGATCGCTGCCCAGGCCCGGACCGCAACAGGGGACTTGCGTGCCGAACTGCTGCTGGTCGGGCGATCGGTGCTGGGCTGGCAAGTGGCGTTGCTGCGCGATCTGGGCGCGGAACGGATTATCTGCCTGTGTGATAATGCAGCGGGCGAAGTGCTCCGATTACAACATGAAGTCGAAGCATCCGGCGCAGCGTTTCACGCGCTTAAGGGTTTCGCCGCGCTGCCGGCTTTGGTGCGTGCCGAAGATGAACTGATCATCCTTGCCGATGGTGTGCTGCCTGATGTGGCGCTGGTGCGTGCCGTGGCGGGCACCAACCCATCGCCTGAGACCCAAGCCAAAGTAGAAGCTTTGCACAAGGGAGTGGCCTGCCTGCCTGTCGATCACCCACTGACGGGCGCCTTTCCTGATGATTTTGAACGGATTGATGCTGCGCGCTGTTGGGCTGGGGTGCTGGTGATGCGCGGCGCGCCGGTGCAGCAATTGTCTGATTTTCCCGCGGATGCTGATGCGGTTTCGGTGCTGCTGCGGCTTGCGCTGCAATCGGGCACGCCGTGCCGCGATCTTGGAACCAGCGTACTCGCGCCGCAGTCCTTGCTGTTGGCGGATAGCGCACAGGCCGTCGCTGCCCATCAAACCGCGATGTTGGCCGCTGTAACGTCGCCGCCCGATTGGCGCGCTCCGACGCAGGCGCTGGCGGCGGTGCTGGTGCGCCGCCTTGCTGCGCGCGGATATGGCCTGGGACATGGGCCTGCAATCACCACCGGAGCGGCGCTGGCCGTGATGCTGGCAGGGGCGGCGGCGGCGGCGTGGGGAGCGCCTGCCATCGGGCTGGCCGTGACCGCAATCGGGACCTTTGCGGCGCAGTTGAGCGGTGGTTTTACCGACTTGGCGCAGCGATTGCACCTGGGTGCTGCCGCTGACCATCGGGCTTGCTCGGCTAAACGCGCGCGTCGGCGGGCTGGCGCTGGCGGCGGCGGCGTCGGACTTGGCGGGTCTGCTGACATTGCTGGCGCTATCGGCGGCAGCAGGCGTCCTGCCCGAAGCATGCGCGGGGATCGCGGGGTTGCTGCTTGCCGCTTTGCTGCTGCGCACAGGCCGCGATTGAACTAACGCTGATTTAACTATGTGGGGGCTATGGACATAGCCGATGGGCGAAGACACGCTTGACCTTGCCGCCGACCTTGCTGTCGAGGCGATCCTGAGGGATGAACTCGCTCGTGAAGATCGCGCGGCGGCTGCGGTCGTGCCAGTGCTAAGGCACTTGCTGACGAGCGATGCGCAGGCGCTTGTCAGCGATGCTATTCTTGCCCGGGTGCGCGGGATGGTTGTGGATTGTGCTGCGCAGATGCTGAATGCCATGGCAGGCCACGGGTCCGCCACCCGTGCGCCAACACCGGCTGACCCTTCGCGACGAGATCATGCTGCGCTGGACCAATGGGCCGAGGCATTGCTGGGCGAAACTGCACTACTTGCCTTTTGTCACACACTTGCCACGGAAAGCCTGCTGGCTGAACGGTTTCAACAGCGCCATGCGATTGACCCGGTTTTGAGCCCGCTGTTGCAAGAGCTGATCGCATCGGACGATCCGGCGATTGCGGCATTGGCGATGACCACCTTGGCGGCGCAGTCTCGCTTTATTCAGAGTCAGCGCCGGATGGAGCTGCCATTGGGCGAGCTTCCCGCTGAATTGTTTCATGCGGTGATCGCGCGCGGGTTTGCCGGTGTGGCTGATGATCAGGCGCGCACCGGCTTGGAGCGGTTGCGACGTGATTATGACGAAGCTTCCAGTCGGCTTGGCCTGCTTGCCCGGCTTGTGGCATCGATGCGGCGCGGGGCGGTGGCGGCGATTGCGCTGGATCATGCGGGGCTCGCGCTGTTTGCAACTGGGCTGGCTGCGCAAACTCACCTCCCGCGTGAGACCGGCGTGCTGGCTTGCCATGAGGGGCAGGGCGCACGGCTTGCGCTGGCGTTGCGGTCAGCTGGATTGCCGCTACCGATGATTGAGCGGCAATTTCTGCTGGTCGAACCATCAGCGCGGATGCCGCGCACGATTGCCACGCTGGCATCAGACCGTGCGGCGGCGCTGCTTGCGCCGGACGGCGCGGGGCAATGAATACGATGGACCGGCGCGACAATCTGCTTGGGGCCTGCGGGATAACCGACGCGCGCGACCGGCTGCTTAGTGCTGACGCTCCGCTCGCTGAATTACAGGAACTCTGTGGCGGCGATTTGCCAGGCACTCTGGCCATCCCTGAACTGCTCGCGCTCGTGCAGCAATCGCGCCAGATGGGGCTACGGATCGCACGCAATTTCAGCGCCTTTGATGGCGATGCACTGGTGAGCGGCTTTGCCCGGATACATCCGCTGAGCGACGCTGATGGCGGCGGATGCGAATTGCTGGTCGATAACTGGCAACGCAGCGCGCTGACTCCGCCCGGCAGCCGCGAATTTGCCGATAAGATTGACGCGATTGACCGGGCCACCGCCGAAGTCAGCGCCCGGCTTGATGCAAGGCAAGGTGTTCAAGTGCTGAGCGCGGTTGCTCCAGACGCGGCGGGTCTGCAACTGGCGGCAATGGCCGCGCCGGGGAGCGCATGGAGCGATCTGGTCAATCTCAGCACGGTCAGCCATCATCAGCCGCTGCATTGGCGGCTGCTGGACGGGGCGACCTGTCAGTTTGCCGGGTCTCAGCGCCACTGGCGCATTCGCCTGATCCCGTTGGGAAACGATCTCCACGCGCCGTCGGGCTTTGAACTGCTGCTGATCGCGGACGAGCCTTTGGGTGCTGTTGCGGCCGACGTGAACGAGCATGCAGACGTCGAGGACGCATCGCCCACGCGTCTGGTCGGCACCGCGCTGACTCCGGTGCTGCGTCAGCCGATTGCGCGGATCATCGCCAATGCCGAAACGATCCGCGCCCGGCTTGCGGGGCCCTTGCGCGCGGAATACAGCGAATATGCCGGCACCATCGCCAGCGCCGGACAGCACCTTTCGGCGATGCTGGATGATCTGGCGGATCTTGAAGTGGTTGAAACCCCAGGCTTTACAACAGTGCGCGAGCCGGTGGATCTGGCCGATGCAGCAGCGCGGGCGGCGGGCATTCTGGGCGTCCGCGCGCAGAACCGCGATACCGTGCTGGAGGTTGTCGGAACAAAGGGTGAGGCTGTAGCAACTGCTGAATTTCGCCGTGTGCTGCAAACCCTGATCAACCTTATCGGCAATGCGATTGCCTATTCGCCTGTGGGCAGCACGGTTCGGATCACTGCCGAGGCAGCCGGCGAAGGACGCGTGGCGGTGTTTGTCGCCGATCAAGGCCCGGGCGTGACGCCCGACCAGGCTGAACGGATTTTCGACAAATTCGAACGGCTTGGGCGCGATAGCAATGGCGGACAGGACAAGGGATCAGGCCTCGGCCTGTTTATATCGCGCCGCCTGGCCGAAGCCATGGCAGGCAGCCTGACGGTTACCAGCGCAGAGGGCGGAGGCGCGCTGTTTCGCCTCGAACTGCCCGCCCAATAGGCACAGCAGGTTTCAACGCTTGCGGCCAGCCGCAAGGCCCATGCCAATCCAAACCACGGCGGCCCCAATCACCGCCATGATACCGCCGTACATCGCCCATTGGCGCTGTGCGAGCATGAAGCTGCTGGCCGGCCAGTTGAGAACGCCGAGGCCTTGCAGCGCCCACATCACGCCCAAGACGAACAGCACGCCGCCGACCGTCTTGAGCATGATCGCGATCATAGCTGTTTGCGCTTAACGCTGACCCAGCTGCACGTAATCGCGCTGTGTCGGGCCAGTATAGAGCTGGCGCGGACGGCCGATTTTCTGGCCGGGATCGCTGATCATCTCGTTCCACTGTGCCACCCAGCCCACGGTGCGCGCGAGCGCGAATAGCGCGGTGAACATCGTGGTCGGGAATCCGATCGCCGAAAGGATGATCCCCGAATAGAAATCGACGTTCGGGAACAGCTTCTTTTCGATGAAATAGGGATCGTTGAGCGCAATCTCTTCGAGCCGCAGCGCAGTTTCGAACAATGGATCCGTTACCTTCAGCGCATCAAATACCTCGCGCACGGTCTTTTGCATCACCGCGGCGCGGGGATCGTAGTTCTTGTAGACCCGGTGGCCGAAGCCCATCAGGCGGAACGGGTCATTCTTGTCCTTGGCGCGCTCGATATAGTGCGGGATCCTGTCGGGGGTGCCGATTTCACGCAGCATATTGAGCGCCGCTTCATTGGCGCCTCCATGTGCTGGGCCCCACAGGCACGCAATACCGGCTGCGATGCAGGCAAACGGGTTCGCACCCGAAGACCCGGCGAGCCGGACAGTCGAGGTCGATGCGTTCTGTTCGTGATCGGCATGGAGAATGAAAATCCGGTCCAGCGCACGTTCCACCACCGGGTTGACCACATAGGGTTCAGCCGGAACGCCAAAGGTCATGCGCAGGAAATTGCCGGTGTAGCTCAGCGAGTTGTCCGGATAGACGAAGGGCTGACCAACCGAATATTTGTACGCCATTGCCGCAATGGTTGGCATCTTGGCGATCAGCCGGTGCGAGCTGATGGTGCGGTGTTCGGGATCAGAGATATCGGTGCTGTCGTGATAGAAAGCCGACAGCGCGCCGACCACGCCGCACATGATCGCCATCGGGTGCGCATCGCGCCGGAACCCGCGATAGAATGTCATCAGCTGTTCGTGCAGCATGGTGTGGCGGGTGATGGTGTAGCTGAAATCGTCGAGCGCTTCCTTGCTCGGCAGCTCGCCGTTCAAGAGCAGGTAGCTGACTTCCATGAAGCTCGAATCCTCGGCCAGCTGGCCGATCGGATAGCCGCGATGCAGCAGCACGCCTTCATCACCATCGATGAAGGTCAGCGCACTTTCGCAGCTCGCGGTCGAGGTAAAGCCGGGGTCAAAAGTAAACGCCCCGGTCTGCGCATACAGCTTGCGGATGTCGATCACGTCCGGGCCGGTGCTGCCTTCGAGCACACTATATTCGAGCGATTTGCCGCCCAGCTCGAGTTTCGCCAGCTTGTCTGCCACGATTAGTCTCCTGTCCAAATTCCCTGGCTCTTGCCCGCTCTCACGCAGCTTGCGCGTCGAGCCGGGCCAGAGCCTCTTCCCGTCCCAAAAGGACCAGCACATCGAAAATACCGGGTGAGGTGGTTGTCCCGGTCAGCGCCGCGCGCATTGGCTGCGCCAGCTTGCCAAGGCCCAATCCCTGCTCCTCAGCCAGCGCTTTGGTAGTGGCTTCGAGCGCCTCGCTTGTCCAGTCGTTTTCCGCCCGGAGGCGGACGTAAATCATTCGCACAATCGACCGCGCGTCACCATCGAGCAGTGCCGCCGCTTTTTCGGTCAATTCGAGCGGACGCTTTGCAAAAAGGAATGCAGCGCCTTCAACAACTTCATTGAGGTTCTTGGCGCGCACCTTAAGCACCGGCATCGCTTGTTCCAACAGCGCTGTATCGGCCTTGTCCCCAATCCGCGCGGCGACCAGTGCCGCCAACCGTGCATCATCAGCCTCACGCAGATAATGACCGTTAAGGTTTTCCAGCTTTTTCAGGTCGAACCGCGACGGGCTTTTGCCCACGCCGTCGAGATCGAACAGTTCCACCGCCTCGTCACGGGTGATTTCCTCGCGGTCGCCGTGGCCCCAGCCCAGTCGCAGCAGATAATTGAACAGTGCCTCGGGCAAGATGCCGTATTCGTCGCGGTAGGCCTCTACGCCCAGCGCGCCGTGGCGTTTCGACAGCTTGGCCCCGTCCGATCCGTGGATTAGCGGGATATGCGCGTAGACCGGATCGGGCCAATTGCCCTCAATCGCATTCATGGCGCGGATGATCGGCAACTGGCGAAAGGCGTTGTTGAGATGATCATCGCCGCGGATCACATGGGTCACGCCCATGTCGTGATCATCGACCACCACCGCGAGCATATAAGTTGGCGTGCCATCAGCGCGCAGGATGATGTAATCGTCGATTTCCTCGTTCTTGACCGTGACCGCGCCCTGAACCTGGTCGTGGATGGTGGTCTCGCCTTCGTTCGGGGTTTTCAGCCGAACGGTAAAGGCTGCGCCTTCGGGGGCCTCGCCCGGGTCGCGGTCGCGCCAACGACCGTCATAGCGCAGCGGCTTCTTGAGCGCGCGCTGCTCCTCACGCATGGCTTCGAGTTCTTCGGTGGTGGCAAAGCAGCGGTACGCATGGCCTGCTTCTAGCAATTGCAAAGCGATTTCGGCGTGACGCTCAGCGCGGTCGGACTGGAATACCGGCGGCGCATCGTAGTCGAGCCCCAGCCAACCGAGCCCTTCGATAATCGCGTCAATCGCGTCCTGAGTTGACCGCTTGTGGTCGGTATCCTCAATCCGCAGCAATGTGCGACCGCCGTGGTGGCGGGCATACAGCCAGTTAAACAGCGCCGTGCGCGCACCGCCAATATGCAGGTAGCCGGTGGGCGAGGGTGCAAAGCGGGTGACCACTTCGGTCGTCTGACCGGTGCTGCCGATGCTGCTTTCGCTTGCCATGAGGCGATACTTCCTGTTCACTTTGAGCGGCTTGGGCCGGGCTCGATCTGGGGCCGGACCGGCCGGGGGACGAGCCTTGCGCGATGTGCCGATCATTCCGATGGGGGACGGACCGGACGGCAGCGATGCCGCCGGCGGCAATGTCTCGCCGCGCCCTTGGCAAACCGGCGGGACAATGTCCAGCGTCAGGCTTGGTCATGTGCGCCGCATCGGGCCTGCTCTGGCAGAGGTGGCAGAGGGATTTCTTGCTCGCGCCGGATTTGACCGCGCGCCGTGGCTTGCTGTGGTGTTTGCTGGCGGGATTCTGGCGTGGTTCGCCTTGCCCGGGGTGTGGCACTGGTGTGCGGCGCTGGGGGGCAGCATCGGGCTGGCGCTGGGCGCATTAGCAGTGTGGCCACCGGGCGGCGCAGCGGATGAAAGCCGCGCCAACCTGCGGCTTGCGATCATGGCTTGCGGCCTGGTATTCGCCGCCGGGATTGCGGTGATCTGGGCGCGGTCGGAAATGGTTGGGGCCGAGCCGATTGCCCGGCCGATGGTGGTGAAGCTGAACGGCCATGTGCTCGAACGTGAGGATCAACCCGCCGATGGGCGGCTGCGCCTGACGCTGGCGGTGCGCCTTGCCGATCCATTAGCGGAGCCGACGGGTGGGCCAGCCGCCGCGCGCAAGGTGCGGATCAATGTCCCGCTCGCCGCATTCGGGGATGCGGGAATCCCCCTCGGTCTGACCGAGGGTGCGCTTGTCAGCCTTCGCGCGCGTCTGATGCCACCTGCCAGCCCGATGCTACCCGGCAGCTACGATTTTGCCCGTGCCGCGTGGTTCAAAGGTTTGGCGGCCACAGGCACGATGGTCGGCACGCTCGAACTGCTGCGCCCTGCGCCCGAAGCTGGAGAGATTGCCAGCCTGCAACGCTGGCTGGCGGCGCATGTGCGTGCGCGGGTGGAGGGTTCGGCAGGGGCCATCGCTGCAGCTTTTGCCAGCGGCGACCGGGGCAGCATCACCGAAGCCGACGAGATTGCGATGCGCGATTCGGGCCTCACCCACCTGCTTTCGATCAGCGGCTTGCATGTCAGCGCCGTGATCGCAGCGGCCTATTTTGCGGCGTTGCGTTTGCTGGCCTTGTGGCCCGCGCTGGCGCTGCGGGTGCGGCTGCCGCTGGTGGCGGCGGGGACCGGCGCGCTGGCGGGCATTGGCTATACCTTGCTGACCGGGGCCGAGGTGCCAACCGTGCGCAGCTGCGTCGCGGCGCTGTTGGTGCTGGGAGCCTTGGCGCTGGGGCGCGATGCACTGTCGCTCCGGATGGTGGCGGTGGCTGCGGGTTTTGTGCTGCTGCTGTGGCCCGAAAGCGCGATTGGGCCGAGTTTCCAGATGAGCTTTGCTGCGGTGCTGGCGATAATTGCCTTGTCGACCTGTGGCCCAGTGCGCGCCTTTCTGGCGCCGCGCGATGAACCGTGGGAGCGGCGGGTCGGTCGGCAGGTGGTGATGTTATTTGTGACCGGCGTTGTGATCGAACTGGCGCTGATGCCGATTGTGTTGTTCCATTTTCACCGCGCCGGGATGTACGGCGCGCTTGCCAATGTGGTGGCGATCCCGTTGGTGACTTTCGTGTCGATGCCCATGATTGCATTGGGATTGTTGCTCGATACCGTGGGAATGGGCGGGCCGGCATGGTGGTTGGTGCAGCAATCGCTCGACCTGCTGCTGGGGATCGCCCGGTTCACCGCTGGACAGGCAGGTGCGGTGACTTTGATGCCCCAGATCAGCGGGCTGACGACCGGACTGTTTGTGATCGGCGGCCTGTGGCTGGGCCTGTGGAAAGGGCGGGCGCGGCTTGCCGGGTTGCTGCCGGTGGCGTTTGCGACCGGGTTGGCGGCGATGACCCCGGTTCCTGATCTGCTGGTGGCGGGCGATGGGCGGCAAGTCGGGATCACACTGGCCGGGCCTGATGGATCGCGGCGCTTGCTTGCTCTGCGCGACAGCCGTTCGTCCT
>JANQTR010000210.1:0-7741 GCA_030731635.1 Erythrobacter sp.
AGCTGCGGCAGGCGGGCGACGAGCCCGCGATGCTCGCTATCAGGGACGATCTGCTCGCTCATCCGCACTCCTCCGCCCGCGCCGCGCGCCAGCCTAGGATCGCCAGGACCAGCATGGTCACGTTGCCCGCGAAATCGAGCATCCCGATACTGGTCAGCACCGGCACCTCGTAGTGGAAATACCAATTGAAGGCGAAGAACGGCAGCAACAGTAAGGCGAACACCGCGAAGCCCCGCGCGCTCCACCGCACCGCCAGCGCCATCAGCCCGAACAACACCGCCTGCGCGCCGAAGCAGGCTAGGGCGAAGCGGGTGAGGAAGGTGCTGTCCTGATAGCTTGGCGTCACCGCAAGTTCGATCACGCTCGTGGGCGAAATCAGCGCCCAGCCGCCTAAAGCGAGAAAGACGACAGCGATAAGCGACTGGCAGATGCGGACGATCATGGCTTGCTCTGTAGTCGCACGCCTGCAAGACAGGCAAGCGATGGACAACAGAACCGACGAAGGGGATACCGGGGGCGCGATGCCAACCAGTTCAACGGCCGCGCGCCGCCGCAGGAAGCGCAATTTCAAGAATTTGTCGCTTGAGGTTGCCGTCATCGTGACCGGCGTCGGTATTGCGTTACTCGGCGAATACCTCATCACCGAATGGACTTGGAGCCAGCGGGTGGAGCGGGCCAAGAGTGAATTGCGCGACGAAGCCCAGGACCTCGCTGACAAAGGTATCGAGCGAATAGTAATAACGCCATGCATTCTTGCGCAACTGGATGCGATCGAAGCCCACTTGCTCGATCCGGCGAAGAATGCTGAACCTTTGCCCAAAATAGAAACGGATTTCGGCTCTTCCGTGGTTAGCATCCCTTACCGAGTCTTTCCGAACACCGCATGGCAATCGAGCCTCAACGACGGTGTGACCGCAAGACTGCCGCGTAAAGAACGCTACATTCGTTCATCAATCTACACTGTGCTCGACAAAATGAAATACGATCAGGATATCGGCGCACAAAAGCTTGGCCAGCTTAGTCTCGTTTCAGTTGACGTTCAGCGGACGCCGGAGGCAAATTTGCGATTGCTGCAAGATTTGCAGGAGCTTCGTCGCATCGTGAAATCGAGCGGTCGGACATGGCGACAATATCTTGGTGCCATCGATGCATTGGGTGATCTGCCTGCAGACGAGGAGCTCTTTGCCATTTTTAACGAATATTCGACTAGTGAAGTGGGCACTGCGGGATATTGCATTGATCGCGGCTTACCGCTGGAAGGATCCATTCGCAGCAGGGATGAGCTGATTGGACCGGGGACCGCCTTGCGCGATGGTTTCAAGGCCTTGCTGAAACAGGAATAGCCGGGACCATGCCTTCCAATCCCGCCCCCCGCGTTCCCGCCTGGCCCCCAAAAAGCGCGCCGCGTCTGTTTGTGCCCGACGAATTGGGCGACGGACGCATTGTCGCACTCGAAGGGCAGCATGCCCATTACCTTGGTAAGGTGATGCGCGTGCGCGAAGGCGATATCGTGATCCTATGCGACGATGTGACCGGCGAGTGGGCAGCACGGGTCGGACAGGTCGGAAAGCATCGCATTGATCTGACCGTGACCGAACAGCTGCGCCCCCGCGAAGCTGTGCCCGATCTATGGTTGTGCCCAGCATTGCTCAAGAAAGATCGCTTCGACCTTATCCTTGAAAAAGCGACAGAACTGGGTGCCGCGCGCATCCAGCCGATCGTCACCCGGCGCTGTATCGCCGACAAGCTCAACATGGAACGCGCCCGGACCATCACCATCGAAGCCGCCGAACAATGCGCTCGAACCGCGCTGCCTGTGTTGGCCGAACCGGTGAAACTCGATGCGCTCCTCGCCAATTGGCCGCAGGAACGCGCGCTGTTTTTCGCCGATGAGAACGGCGGAGAACCCGCTGCGGCCGCCTTTGCCGCACACGCGCTTGCTTCCGAGGGGGGGCCTGCCGCGATCCTGGCCGGCCCCGAAGGCGGATTCGATGATGCCGAACGCGCCGCCATCCGCGCTCATCCAGCAGCGCGCCCGATCACGCTCGGCCCCCGCATCCTGCGCGGCGAAACCGCTGCCATTGCGGCGCTTGCCACTTGGATGGCAATCGCGGGGGACTGGTAGCCGGACTTGCTTGCAGCAAAGCCGTTTTCGCTTCCCACCGGCAAATCGGTTTTCTAAGGCAACCGGCCAAAGAGGGCCTGTTCGATGAGCACACGCGAAACCACCGCCGCAGACGATCCGATCATCGAAGGCTTCGATCAACTCGTTGCCCCGATGATCAAAGGGGAAAAGCCCCCAGAGCGTTGGCGCATCGGCACCGAACACGAAAAACTGGTCTACAAGCGCGATGACCATCGTGCGCCGTCTTATGATGAACCATGCGGCATCCGCGATCTGCTCGGCGGGCTCGAACCATTCGGGTGGGAGCCGGTTGAGGAAGGCGGAAACGTCATCGCCTTGAAGGGTGAAGACGGCGCGGTCAGCCTTGAACCGGCAGGACAGCTTGAATTGTCGGGCGCACCGCTTGAAAACCTGCACCAGACCTGCGCTGAAACCGGGCGGCACCTGGCCCAGGTCAAGGAAGTCGGCGAGAAGTGTGGCGTGGGCTACCTCGGGCTGGGCATGTGGCCCGACAAGACCCGCGCAGAGCTGCCAATCATGCCCAAGGGCCGGTATGACATCATGCTGCGGCATATGCCGCGGGTGGGCACGATGGGCCTCGACATGATGCTGCGCACCTGCACCATTCAGGTCAATCTCGACTATCAATCCGAAGCAGACATGGTGAAGAAATTCCGCGTCGGGCTGGCGCTGCAACCGCTGGCGACCGCGCTGTTTGCCAATTCGCCGTTTACCGAAGGCAAGCCCAACGGGTTCCTGTCGTACCGCAGCCATATCTGGACCGATACTGATCCAGCCCGCACCGGGATGCTATCTTTCGTGTTTGACGAAGGCTTCGGCTATCAACGCTATGCCGAATACATGCTTGATGTGCCGATGTATTTCGTATTCCGCGATGGCCGCTATATCGATGCTGCGGGCCTGTCGTTCCGCGATTTTCTGGATGGTAAGCTGGCCGTGCTTCCGGGCGAGCGGCCGACGGCTTCGGATTGGGCGGACCATATGTCCACGGCTTTCCCCGAGGTACGGCTGAAGTCGTTCCTCGAAATGCGCGGCGCCGATGGCGGGCCGTGGAATCGGATCTGCGCGCTGCCTGCGCTTTGGGTGGGACTGCTGTATGATCAGGGCGCGCTGGATGCGGCGTGGGACCTGGTGAAGGACTGGACCATGGAAGAACGCGAAGCGTTGCGCAGCGATGTGCCGCGGCTGGCGCTTGATGCCAAGGTGCCCGGCGGCGGCACCCTGCGCGATATCGGGCGTGAGGCGCTGGCGATCGCGCACAAGGGGCTGGCGGCGCGCGCAAGGCTCAATGCGAGCGGCGACAATGAAACCGGTTATCTCGAAACGCTTGATGAAATCGTCGCGACCGGAAAAGTGCCCGCCCAGCGCCTGCTCGACGCCTATCATGGCGAATGGAACGGCGACGTAAGCCGCGTATACGAACAATCATTCTAAGGGGAGAGCGGCAAGATGTTGATCGTACTGGCTAAATGCAAAGTGGGCGCAGACGCAGCGGCGGCCGCAAAGGCAGCAATTGCCGACATGGTGGCGGCATCAAACGCGGAAAGCGGCTGCATAGCCTACGCCTTCACGCAAGACGTGCTTGACCCTTCAGTGCTGCATATTGTCGAAAAGTGGCAGGATGACGCTGCACTCGCCGCGCATTTTGCGACCCCGCATATGGCAGCATTCGGGGCTGCGATTGCCGGTCTCGATTTTCAGGTGATTGAGGCGACCAAGTATTCCGCAGATGACGGTACAGCTCTGATGTAGCGCGCTATTCTGCTGGGAAGGGGTGGTTGACTGCAGGGTTACCCACCCCGCCCCCGGTGACCATCTTGCGCAGACGGACCAGCGGCGCAGTGATCAGGCCGTGCTGCTCCATCCAGGAATGATAGGCGCGGTATTTTGGGTCTTCAGCCAGCAGATGGGCCTCTTCCGTGCGTGCGCGCCAATAGTAGATGCCGTTGACTATCAACAAGAAAACTGTGTTGCGCACTGCGTCTGCGGGCGATCCGGTGGTTACCAGAAACGGCAAGACCGAACACCACCAGAACAGGTTCTTCGACAGATAGGCCGGGTGGCGGGTGAACCTGTAGGGCCCATTGGTCAGCACCCCGCGATAGGTGAGGTTGGAAAAGCGGATGCCGAACGCGACGGTCGCCCAGGCATAAATACCGGTCAATGCTATCAGAACCCCAGCCCATGCCCATAGCAATGAGGTATTTCCGGCAAACCAATGCGCCCATCCGGGCGTCCCCAATTCATAGCTAAGCACCTGATTATCAGGGCCAATAATCCCCCACACAAAGGGCGGATAGCACAGCAGTGCTGCGATCCAGCCAGCCAGTAAGGGGTTGCCTGACCGAATATGGGCATCGAGCGGGCGCAGGGTAAGCAAATAACCGACCGTGCCGATCTGCACATCAATCAGGAACAGCAGCGTTACCAGCGCGCCCGCAAATTGCACGGGATTGCCAAATACTTGGGCCGGATCGGCTTCTACCACCTGAGCAAATCCCGGCGGCAAAATCGAGATCATGAAGGCGCCGAAGAAGCCCTTGATGATCCACGCCCGCCAATGCTTGGCGATTTGCGAGGTGTCCAACACGCCGCGCCCGACCATCCCGAAGCCGAGCAGGAATGTGCCGAAATGCCACGTCCCGTCGCGCGGGTTGACCAAATGCCGGTCGAGCCAGATTACATAAGGAATTGAAAGCGCTACCAGCGGCAGCGCGGCGATGGTCAACACCTCCATTGCGAACAGGTAGGACCCGCTCCAATACCACCGAGCGAGCGCGTAAAAGGTGGCGATCAAGGCCCATGTGCCCCACAATCCACACAGCTTAACCACTGAAATTGGGAGAGTTTCTGCCAAGGGGCGCGACAGCTTCCAATCGATTCCGGTTGATGGGCGCAGATGCACCTTATCAACCAATACCGACCACAGAGCCATCGGCGCCGCAGTGAAAAGCATCGCCGCGAGCGCCGCATAGGGGCCTGACAATACCCCGCGCGCGGACGACAGCGCGCCGTCAAATCCCAGCGCATCGGCAATATCCGGGTAGGATCGGCACAGCGCAATCCATACAAACAGCCCCGCCAGACCCGCCAGGCCAACGCCCGCTGACACATCGCTCGGCGGCAGCGCGGTGGGCGCAGTTGGATCGGAATGGCGTGGCGCTGACATGGCCAGCCTGCCCTACTGCAAAAGGGTTAACGCACGGTCTAACTCCGCGCCGGAAACGGCAATCCAGGGTCTGGAACGATCTAGGCCCAGTCTAGCTGGGGTCTAACCCCGGTCTAGCCAAAACGCCGGTTGGACATCACTTCCAGGCGTGGATCGTGCCGCTATCGTCCATCAGATACAGCATTCCGTCCGCCACGATTGGCGGCAGGCTGATCGGCTGGCCAATATCGGCGAACAGCTGCGCTGATCCTTCGCCTGCGCTAACTTTCCACAACTCACCGCGCGAACTGGCGACCCACAATTGTCCGCCCGCCAGCACCGGGCCGGTCCAGAAGATCGGGCCTTTCTTGTCTTTCTCATCGCGGAAATGCTGGAGCTGCGTGATCCAGCGCACCCGCCCGCTCGACCGGGCAATCGCCAGCAGCCGTGCGTCATCGGTCAGGGTGAAGATCCATTCGCCCGCAATCGCCGGGGTGGAAATGCCCGCCAGGTTCAATTCCCAGATGCGCTGGCCGGTGACCAGTTCATAGGCTGCCATGCGGCCGCCCTGTCCCAGAGCATAAACGCGGCCCGAATCGATGATCGGATCGGCATCAATATCGGTGATGGTGCCGACCGTGGTTGAGATGTTGGTGCGCGCCAGCGCGTCCGACCACAGCGTGCGGCCATTTTCGTAACGATAGGCCGACAATTCGCCGCTGGAATAGCCTGCAACGATGGTGCCCTGCCCGGCTGCAGGCGCAGCCACGCCGAACACGCCCGATTGCGTGGCCGATCCCGATTCGTCCCACACCAGAGCGCCATCATTGACGTTGAGTGAGATGATTTGATTGTCCTGCGTCATCACGAATAATTGCCCAAAGGCAATCGTTGGCGATCCGCGCAAGGGGCCTGCTGGCTTGACCTTCCACAGCACTTCGCCGGTATCCGCGTTGAGCGCTTCGACATTGCCGACGCCGTTGGTGGCATAAAGCCGCCCCGCATCAAAGCTGACCCCGCCGCCGAACGCGGAAGGCATCTGATCATCGGTCATTTCGTCGTCACTGAACGACCAGATGCGCGCGCCGGTGTTCTTGTCAAACGCATGGATGACCCCGTCGGTGCCTTCGGCGAACAGCTTGTTGCCGCCCACCACGGGGGTTGACGCCAGCCGCACGCGGTTGGTCGATCCGGCGATCTGCGCTGTCCAGACCTTGGACGGGTTTTCCGGCAGGGCGAGGTGGCCGTAGGATTTGCTGGCCGCGCCGCCAACCTGCGCCCATTCGGCGTTGGCGATGACAGGCGGCAACACCACGCTGATACCGGCCAGCGCCGGATCAACCTCGGCCCCGTTTTCGATCCGCGACAGGATCGGGGTGCGGTTGCCCACCGTTGGCGTGGTCTTGTCGTCTCCGCCGCCAAACAGCCCGCCTTTGCACCCGGTCAGCGATGCCGCCATTATGCCAGCCAACAAGGCGGCGCGTGCAATTGTCATGTTCATCATACCCGTCCGATCAAACCTGTTTGCTTATTCAGACGCGGCTGCGCCGGCCCCGTTGGGCCCCGCGACGCCTGCATCCTCGAGCAGTTTTTCAACATCGACCACCGCATCGACCCCCAGCAATCCGGCCATCTGGCGGGCGCGCGATCGCAGCGTTTCGGGCTGGTCTTCATCCTTGGCAATCTGAGCGAAAATCCGCCCAGCCTCTACGCGGTTGCCACTTTCAAGATGCGCCATCGCCACCAGTTCACCAGCGCTGCCGAACCACGCATTGCCGGGTTTGGCCAGAGGCGCCAGCTGCGCGATCACATCGGCAGGCTTCATCGTGTCGAAATTGGTGCTGACATCGCGCACGCGCGCCAGGTCGCGCAGCGCGGGCGGGGCTTCGGCATCGGCAATAATCGCCTTGAACAAGGTGGTGGCTTTGCCGGTATCGCCCTGTTCCAGCGCGGCGCTGGCTTGCAGGAACCGCCCCGCAGTGCGTGCGCCTGCCGAATTGCTATTGGTCATCAGCGGCGCGGCCTTATCGCTCGCAGTCTTGAAATCGCCCTTATTGGCAAAGTCGAGCGCCGAAACCAGCGTTTCGGACTGCGCCTCAAGCTTGCTTTCGCTAAAATGGTCCCACAGCAGATAACCGCCCAACCCGGCGATCAGCAAAGTGACCCCGCCGAGCAGTTTTACCCCTTGCGTGCGAAAAAAATTGAGCACCGCGTCTTCGCGCACGGCCTCGTCAATCTCACGGATCAGCACGTTATCTTCAGCCGAAGCGACTGAGGTTGACGGCGTAGTGGTCGGAATGCGCGCCATGCGGGCCTGTCTTCCTTGTTCAGTTCATGGCTTGCGTTACCGCAAGTGGATCAGCCGCGCTCTTTAAGCAGGTGCTGGCCTGCACGCAATGGCGCGCGCGCGGGCTTGCCCAAAGCGCTTGGGGCACGTGCTTGCGACA
>JANQTR010000210.1:7841-11280 GCA_030731635.1 Erythrobacter sp.
CACGTGCTTGCGACAGGTGGGCGCTGTGCGGCGGTCGGGTTGAACCGGGGATGAAGCGCGCCGGGGGCTAAGCGCATTCAAAATGCGCGTCCCATCGCGGTGCCATAGATCGCTCGGTAGCGGGCCAGCATCGCGGCAAAATCATATTCCGCCCGCGCGCGCGCCTGATTGGCCGCACCGATGCGGGCGCGCAGGTCAGGGTCGGCGGCCAGCTGCGCGAGCGCCTGGCCCAGCGCCGCTGGATCACCGGGAGCGGTAATGTGGTCGCGATTACCGGCAGCCACCATCGCGGCAATATCACCTACGGCGGGCGCAGCAATGGGGAGGCCCGCCGCCATCGCTTCGACCACTGACAGCGGGAATTGTTCGGATTGCGAAGATAGTGCGAAGATATCGAACAGACCGATCACGCGCGCCGGATCGGTGACGGCGCCCGGCAGGTGGATACGGTCGGCGATACCGTGCGCTGCGGCAGCGGCAAGGATCGCGGCGCGTTCCGGCCCTTCGCCCACGATCACGCAGTGCCAGTTATCGGGCAGTGCCGTCATCGCCTGCACCAGCAGCGGCAGGTTCTTGACCGCGCGCAGCCCCGCCAGCGTGCCGACCCAGTGCTGACCATCCGGCTTGGGGAACGGCAGCGTGTCTGGCGCGGGCGGCCCGGCAAAATCGGCGGTGTCGATGCCATTGGCGATTCGTTCCAGCCGGGCGCGCGGGACGTGCCAGACATCGCGCGCGATGGCCTCCAACCCGGCGCTTGGCACAATCACCTTGGCCGCTCCGGTCAGGGCAACACGGCGATACAGGTTGCGGGTAGGCTTCAGCGCGCGGGCTTCATCCTCGTTAAACCCGTCCTCGTGATGTACCAGCCGCGGCAGGCCGAACGCGCGCGCAAACAGGCGGTGCGCCATCACCACATCCATTGCGCCCCAATTATAGGTGCAGATCAGGTCATAGCCGCGTAAGCTGCGGGCCAGCCCCGCCAACCGCGCAGGCGTGGGCCACCCGGTCAGCGCCGGGAAATCATCGGGATAGGCGACCGCCAACCCCGGATCGATCAATGCGCGCGCGCCCGTCGCTTCGGGCTGCCCCGAAACCACCGTGTGATTCAGTGCAGCCCCCCACGCGTTCATCATTCGGGCGCAACGCACCTCCTTGCCCCCGGCAGAGAAGGTCGAATGGCAGTGGAGAATGCGGGGAACGCCCCCGGAATCTTTCGTCACTCCACCCCGTCCAGCAGCGCGGCAATTGCGGCGCGCACCTCAGGCTCGTCAAGCGAGGGGGCGTGGCCGACACGCGGCACGGTGATGCTGCGCATCGCCGGATTGCGCGCGCCCATCTGCGTCACCGTGTCGGGGCTGAGCAAATCGGACAGGCCGCCGCGCACCAGCAACATCGGCACACCGCGCAACGCCTCAAACGCCAGCCACAGGTTCGGCGGCGCGGCATTGCCGGGTTTGGCGAAAGGTTCGGCAATCGCCATGTCGTAATCAAAACTGATGCGCCCGTTCTGGGTCACCACCATCGTGCGTTTGGCGACCTCAAGCCATTGTTCGAGATCGTAATCGGGAAACGCAGCCCCATGTGCGTCTGCCAACGCACGCGCGGCGTGGACCCAGGTAGGATAACTGCGCCCCTGCCCGACATAGCCCGAAATCCGCGCCACGCCTGCCGCGTCAATTTCCGGGCCGATATCGTTCATCACTACTGCCGCCAGCCGACCGGGGGCGGCGTGGGCCATCAGCATCGTCATCAACCCGCCCATCGACGTGCCGATCGCGATAAAGCGGGTGATGCCCTGTTCGGCGAGCAGTTTTTCCACATCGGCGACATAGGTGATCGGCGAATAGGTGTCCGAATCCGGCGCATAATCGGATTGTCCGCGCCCCCGCATTTCTGGCACGATCACCCGGCGCGAGGCGCACAGCGCTTCGGCCAATGCGGCAAAATCGCGGGCATTGCGGGTCAGCCCGTGCAGGCACAGCACCGGCAGCCGCTGACCACCTTCAGGCCCGGCATAGTTGCGGTAATGCAGACTGAGCCCATCGCTGCTCGTCCAGAAGCAATCTTCGTAATGTGCAGCCATGAACGGCGGTATTCCCCATGATCCAAGCGTCGCGCGGCTTGCGCACCCACTCTCTTGCCCCCACTATCGCGGGATGAACGCCGCTGCGCAACACCCGGATTTGCCCGAAAGCTATCACCCCGATCCCGCAATCCTTGTATTGGCCGATTGGTTGGGTGATCCGGTCGCGCCTGCTGACTTCCCCGAAACCCGGTTGCGGTTCCGCAATGATCGCGCGGCAGGCAGCATCGGCCTTGCCGGTTTGGACGATACGGGATGGATCGCGCACTTCGGGCGATTTGCGCCCTTGCCCGGTAACCTGCCTCAACCGCTGGCACTGCGTTATCACGGGCACCAGTTCCGCAATTACAACCCGGAAATCGGCGATGGGCGCGGGTTTCTGTATGCCCAGATGCGCGCGCGAGATGGGCGGTTGATGGATCTGGGCACCAAAGGATCGGGCACCACCCCGTGGAGCCGCACGGGCGATGGGCGGCTGACGTTGAAAGGTGCAGTGCGCGAAGTGCTGGCCACAGAAATGCTTGAAGCATTGGGCGTCAACACGTCGAAAACCCTGTCAGTGATCGAAACGGGCGAGCGGTTGTGGCGCGGGGACGAGCCTTCGCCGACACGATCAGCCGTGCTGGTGCGGTTGAGCCATTCGCATATCCGCATCGGCACGTTCCAGCGCCTGCTGGCCTTTGAACAGGCGGACGAAATGGCACAGCTGGTCAGCTATTGCCTCACCCAGTTTCCCGGCCCGCCCCCGCCCGATGATGCGCCGGGGCGCGATCAGCCAGCGATCCGGCTGATGCACACCGTCGTCGAACGCATGGCCGATCTTGCAGCGAGCTATATGGTCGCAGGCTTTGTCCACGGGGTGCTGAACACCGATAACATGAATGTGACGGGCGAAAGTTTCGATTACGGCCCGTGGCGCTGGCTGCCCACGTGGGATCCGGGCTTTACCGCCGCCAGCTTCGATTACAGCGGGCTTTATGCCTTTGGCCGCCAGCCCGAGGCCCTGCACTGGAACTGCGGGCAATTGGCGGTCGCCCTGCGGCTGCTGACAGACAGCGCACCGCTGATCGCCGCGCTGGAACGGTTCGGACCACTCTACATGGCGGCGGTCGCGCGGCGGTGGTGCTGGCGGTTGGGGGTGGAGCCACGCGGGGATGATGCTGATATGCAACTGGTCGCCGCGTGCGAGGGCCATATGCGCGAAACCGGTGTGCAGCCCGATGTGTTCTTCTTCGCCCATCGTGGTGGGCGTGGTCAGGCCGAGGGCGATCTGGCGGGCGCGCTGGCTGGATATACAGCCTCCGCTATGGAGCATGACTACTGGGCCGAAGCTGCACCGCAATCGCTGCTGATCGA
>JANQTR010000211.1 GCA_030731635.1 Erythrobacter sp.
CATAAACGCATGGCGCACGATTTCGGCCTGCTGCTCGATCCCGTATTGCTCCAGCTTCCAACCCGGCTTGATCGCATAGTCATAGCGGCACCATGGGTGGCGGCGCAGCACCAGATACCATTCACCCAAGCGCTGCGCCTGCCAGACATGCACCATTTCGTGGATGAAATGCGCCTGATGGTGCAGCGGCGCGGCGGCGAAATCGTCGCAATAGTGGTTCGCACCGGGATGGAAATGGATGTGGCCCTTGGGGGCCATCGTCACCTTGCGCGGATGGAATGGGAAGAACTTTCGCCGCCGTATCCGCACAGGGATGTAATCAATCGCATCGCCAAACATACTGCGTGCAAGCGTGATTTCGCCTGGCGTCAAAGGACGCTCCCCGCCGGCCGGGCAGGCGTAAGGGACGGTTTGCACCGGCACGCTGCGATCCATTTCTTTGGCCATCCCGGTCAGCGGCACGTTCAGCGTTCTTCCCCGGCAGCGCGCACGGGCGCGTCAAAGTTGTAGGTTGCGCCGTCCGACAGGGTGATCGTCACTTTCACGTTTTCACCCGGCTTCCAGGCATCCGAAGGCTGCATCGCCATCACATGCATTCCGCCGGGCGCGAAGGTCACCGGGGTGCCGGTGGAGAGGGCAATGGGTTCAGCTTCGATCATCGTCATAGCGCCATCTTTTGCGACCGTTTGATGGATCATCGACATTCCCGCGCCTTCAACCGTTACGCTGCTGAGCGTTACGGCGGCTTCTCCTGCGTAGGAAAGATCGAAATACACCGCCGCCGGATTGCCCGCCACCGGCGCCAGCACCAGGCGGGCGTTGCTGATCGTCACCCCTTCCACCAAAACCGGCGAGGCGGTGTCGGTGGGCGCCTCAGCCTTGTCGGTGCAGGCGGCGAGGCCCAGCAGGCTGAACGCTGCAATTGCCGTGCAGGCGGCGTGCTTGATCATGGTCACTTCAACTGTCTCCCTTGTGGAATGGTGCCAAAACTAGGCACCAGTGTCTCTTGTGCCAAGCAAAACCGCTCCTATATCGCCCTTCATAATCGAGCCGCCCAAAGCGCTTTGCCTCCAATCGGGAAGCGCGATGTGCGGTGTCCAACAATTGTCCAGAGAATGGGAAAATTATGGGTAAAGTAATCGGTATCGACCTCGGCACCACCAATTCCTGCGTTGCTGTCATGGACGGCGGCAAACCCAAGGTGATCGAGAATTCCGAAGGCGCGCGTACCACGCCGTCGATCGTCGCCTTCACCAAGGATGGCCAGCGCCTGATCGGGCAGCCGGCCAAGCGTCAGGCGGTCACCAACCCTGACAACACGCTGTTCGCGATCAAGCGTCTGATCGGCCGCCGGTTCGAAGACCCGATGACCAAGAAGGACATGGGTCTGGTTCCCTATACCATCACCAAGGGCAAGAACGGCGATGCCTGGGTCAACGCGGGCGGCGAAGATTACAGCCCGTCGCAGGTGTCCGCGTTCATCTTGCAAAAGATGAAGGAAACCGCCGAGAGCTATCTTGGCGAAACCGTGACGCAGGCCGTCATCACCGTGCCCGCCTATTTCAACGATGCCCAGCGTCAGGCGACCAAGGACGCCGGGATGATTGCGGGTCTCGAAGTGCTGCGCATCATCAACGAGCCGACTGCGGCAGCGCTCGCCTACGGAATGGACAAGAACGATGGCAAGACCATCGCCGTCTATGACCTTGGCGGCGGCACCTTCGACGTCTCGATCCTCGAAATCGGTGACGGCGTGTTCGAAGTTAAGTCGACCAATGGCGATACCTTCCTCGGCGGCGAAGATTTCGACAACGCGATTGTCGAATTCCTGGCCGACGCCTTCAAGAAGAAGGAGTCGATGGACCTCAAGACCGACAAGCTTGCCCTTCAGCGGCTTAAAGAAGCAGCGGAAAAGGCCAAGATTGAACTGTCGAGCGCGGCCACGACCGAAATCAACCTGCCCTTCATCACCGCGCGCATGGAAGGTGGCAGCACCACTCCGCTGCACCTGGTGGAAACCATTACCCGCGCCGATCTTGAAAAGATGGTCGATGCCCTGATCCAGCGCACGCTTGATCCGTGCAAGAAAGCACTGGCGGATGCCGGCATTTCGAAAGATCAGGTCGACGAAGTGATCCTGGTCGGCGGTATGACCCGTATGCCGCGGGTGCGCGAAGTGGTGGAGCAGTTCTTCGGCTCCAAGCCGCATACCGGTGTGAACCCCGATGAGGTTGTCGCCATGGGTGCCGCTATTCAAGCGGGTGTGCTGCAGGGCGACGTCAAGGACGTGCTGCTGCTCGATGTGACCCCGCTGTCGCTCGGCATCGAGACGCTGGGCGGCGTGTTCACCCGCATGATCGATCGCAACACCACCATCCCGACCAAGAAGACCCAGACCTATTCGACCGCCGAAGACAATCAGAACGCGGT
>JANQTR010000212.1 GCA_030731635.1 Erythrobacter sp.
CGGTTGGCGTGTGGGCAAAACCCCATTCGCGCAAATGGCCGGTAACCCATCGAGGATGATATGAAGCGGACGTTCCAACCCAGCAATCTCGTGCGTGCACGTCGCCACGGTTTCTTCGCGCGCAAGGCGACCCCCGGCGGCCGCAAGGTGCTGCGCGCCCGCCGCAACCGTGGCCGCAAAAAGCTCTGCGCGTAACTTGTTTTTCGCAGCCCCTCGGGGCTGCGGCATCCTCGCTCACGGGGCCTGAAGGCCCTGTCGCTGCGGGCGCGCGGTCGCGCTTGCGGGCTCCTTCACGGAGCCCGTTTTCCTTATCAAACACCAGATGATCTCCGTCCTCACCAAGCGCGCCGATTTTCTTCGCGCCAACGGCGGCATCCGCAATGCGCGAGCCGGGTTTGTGCTGCTGACCCGCCCCAATGATGGCAGGGGCATCCGGTTCGGGATCACCGTGACCAAGAAAATCGGCAATGCGGTGGTACGCAACCGGATGAAGCGGCGGTTTCGCGAATTGCTGCGTGCCGCACTGCCCACACAGGGCCTGCCCGATCATGATCACGTGCTGATAGGGCGTGCAGGCGGGGTGGAGCGCGATTTTCACCTGCTGGCCGAAGAACTTTCCAAGGCACTCGAACGCGCGCGCGAAGGCCGGGGTGATCCATCGGGCGGGCGGCGTCCGCGAAAAGGCAATCGTGGCGGAAATCGCGGGGGTAAAGCAGGGCAATGAAGCACCTTCTCATCCTGATTGCGCGGTTCTGGCAGCTTGGCCCATCCCGCATCCTGCCGCCTTCGTGCCGCTACGCGCCGTCGTGCAGCGAGTATGCCATACAGGCGATTGGCAAATATGGTGCGCTGAAGGGTGGATGGATGGCGACGAAGCGGCTAATGCGCTGCCACCCTTGGGGCGGACACGGACATGATCCAGTTCCGTAGCCTGGTTCTGGGGGCTGGAAATCTTGCTGCGTTAACCCCATAATACACCCACTCCATTCTCACACCTACCGCATTCTTTCAGGGCATCATCTTGGACAATCAGCGCAATCTTCTGCTCGCCGTTCTGCTTTCGGGTCTGCTCATTCTGGGTTGGGACTTGGGGATGCGGAATTTCTATCCCGAAGCATCGATCAGCGCGTCGCTAAGCGGTGACACGCCTGCCGCGACGGCCAAGGCCGCGCCAAAGCCAGCCAGCGCTGCGGACAGTGGGACGGACGCTGCGCCGACGCAGAAGGTGTCGCTGAAAGCCGCGCTTGCCAGCGCAGACCGGGTGGTGATCGATACGCCGCGGCTCGCCGGATCAATCAACCTGATGGGCGCACGGATCGATGACATCGTGCTCAAGGATTACCGCGAGACTGTGAAGAAGGATTCCGGCCCCGTGCGCCTGTTTGCGCCGGAGACTACGCCGAACCCCTATTTCGCTGAATTCGGCTTTGTCACTGATGGCGCGCGGCAACGGTCGACAACGCGCTGGCAGGCCGATGGCGCGAAGCTGACGCCGACCACGCCGGTGACCCTGACCCGCACCGATGACAAGGGGATCACCTATTCGATCCGCTTCGCAATTGATGCCGACTACATGATCACGGCCGATCAAACCGTGTCCAATGGCGGCGCGGCGGCGGCAATTATCCAGCCGTTTGCGCTGATCAAGCGCACCAGCAAGAATGCAACGATTGATCAGTTCGTGGCGCATTCCGGCCCCGTCGGCGTATTCGGCGGGACGCTGTGGGATCCGCATTCCTACAAGGAACTGGCCGAAATCGGCGGCGAAAACCCTGCCGGCTCGCCCGACTGGTTCGGCTTTGTTGACCAGTACTGGCTTGGCGCCCTGGTTCCGGGTGATGGCAAGGGCAATGTCGAAATCGAACGGGCGGGCTTTCGCTCCCTGGGCCGTGATCTGTTCCGCACCGATCTGCTCTACAGCGCCACAACCGTACCTGCGGGCGGCAAGCTGACCCAGCAGACCCGATTGTACGCCGGGGCCAAGGAAAGCCAGACCCTCGACAAATACGAAGAAGGCGGGATCACCAATTTCGGTCTGGCGATCAGCTGGGGTTGGTTCGGGGTCGTCGAAAGACCGATCCTGTGGTTGCTGCGCACGCTCAACGGCCTTGTCGGCAATTTCGGCGTCGCGATCATTCTGCTGACGGTGATCATCCGCGGGCTGATGTTCCCGATCGCGCAAAAGGGCTTTGCCTCGATGGCTTCGATGAAGGCCGTGCAGCCCAAGATGAAAGAAATCCAGGAACGCTTCAAGGACGACAAGCCGCGCCAGCAGCAGGAAATCATGAAGCTGTACAAGGATGAAAAGGTCAATCCCTTGGCAGGTTGCCTGCCGATGGTGATCCAGATTCCGGTGTTCTTTGCGCTCTACAAGGTGTTGGTGCTGGCGATCGAGATGCGGCACGAACCGTTCATCGCGTGGATC
>JANQTR010000213.1:0-692 GCA_030731635.1 Erythrobacter sp.
CCACCAACGCGCGGATATCGGTGCCACCGGCTTCCTTGATGAATTCCTGCACCAGAATGTTGACGTTGGCCCCGCGAAAAGCCTCGATCACCGATTTGGCGCTGCTCATGGTTTCGGCCAGCACCACGCCAATGCCTTGCGTGCCTTCCAGCAGCTTGATCACCACCGGCGGGCCTTTGACCGCGCGGATGATTTCCTCAGCCTGTTTGGGATCATTGGCGTAAGCCGTTAGCGGCAGGCCCAACCCGTGCTTGGCGAGGATCTGCAAGGACCGCAGCTTGTCGCGGCTGCGGCCGATCGCCACACTTTCGTTCAAGGACCAGATGCCGCGCATTTCGAATTGTCGCAGGATCGCAAGACCATAATTGGTGATGGAGGCTCCGATGCGCGGGATCACCGCGTCGTAGGCGACGATCGGTGCGCCGTTGTAGTGCACCTCGGGACGGTGGCTGGCGATGTGCACCGTGCAGCGCAACGTGTTGAGAATGTCGAACGTATGGCCGCGCGCTTCGGCCGCCTCTTTCAGGCGCTGGTGCGAATAAAGGTTGGCGTTACGCGCCAGCATCGCGATTTTCATGAAATCCCTTTCAAGCCGGGCATTTTACCGGCGGACCGGCGCTTTATCCGCATTTGCTGGCGATTGCAGCCACGAATGTCCGCTATCCACTACCATTCGCCGCCGCAGCGCGGTG
>JANQTR010000213.1:702-10071 GCA_030731635.1 Erythrobacter sp.
GCATAGGGAATTGCATTTGCGACCGGTCCGCCAGGCTGATTTCCGCCCGGAAGCTGAGATTACCGATGGTCAGCGGCGTCTTGATGACAAAGCGCTCCTGCTGCTCCCCATTGGAACTGGTGATCCCGCGCACGTCCACATGCACCGCCTCGCAATGGTGGCGCACCCCATCCCAATTCACCGCGAACCGCACAAAACGCTGACCATCGCGCAGAAAATCGTCATGCACATACGCATGCAGCGATGACGTTCGCGCGCCGGTATCGATCTTGGCTGGGATCCCCGCAAGACCAAGCTCGGGCAGGCTGACAAGCTCGCGCCAGCCCACCACCATCAACGCGCGGGTGCTTACCAACCGGCGACCTCACCCTTGTTCTGCTCATCGAGCCACGTAATCAACGGCGCGAAATATTCGAGCATCGGCTTGGCGCTCATCTCGCGGGTGCCGGTGAAGGCTTCCAGCGCCTCGGGCCAGGGCTTGGATGCGCCCAGATCGAGCATTGCGCCAAGCTTCGCGCCAACCTCCTTGTTGCCGTAGAACGAGCAGCGATGCAGCGGCCCCTTCCACCCGGCCTGATCACACGCGGCCTTGTAAAACTGGAACTGCAGGATCCGCGCGAGGAAGTAGCGCGCATAGGGGGTGTTGCCCGGAATGTGGTACTTGGCACCCGGATCGAAGGCGTCCGCCGGCCGGTCGGTCGGGGGGACAATGCCCTGATAGTCCCGCTTCAGCCCCACCCATGCATCATTGTAGGTGTCCGGCGTAATGGTGCCATCGAACACACCCCAGCGCCACTTGTCGACCAGCAGGCCAAACGGCAGGAAGGCAACCTTGTCCATCGCTTGCCGCAGCAAGAGGCCGGTGTCCTTATCCGCGCTTGGCACGGATTTGCGGTCGAGCAGGCCGATCTGCACGAGATATTCCGGCGTGATCGACAATGCGATAAAGTCGCCGATCGCTTCGTGGAACCCGTCATTGGCGCCGTTCAGATAGGTGTAGGGCTGTTCGTTGTAGGCGCGCTGGTAGTAGTTGTGCCCCAACTCGTGGTGGATGGTGATGAAGTCGTCGCCATTCACCTTGATGCACATCTTGATGCGGATATCGTCCTTGTTGTCGATATCCCAGGCGCTGGCGTGGCACACCACCTCGCGGTCGGCAGGCTTGGTAAACTGGCTGCGCTGCCAGAAGGTTTCGGGCAGCGGCTTGAACCCGAGTGAGGAATAGAAACCCTCACCATAGCGGACCATGTCGAGCGGCCCCTTGCCCTGCGCTTCGAGCAGTTCGCCAATGTCATAGCCGACATCGCCCGAACCGGCCGGGGCGACCAATGGGTAGATATTGCCCCATTCCTGCGCCCACATATTGCCGAGCAGATCGGCACGGATCGCACCGGTGCGCGGCTGCACCGCATCGCCGTACTTATCGTTGAGTTTGGCGCGGACATAGGTGTGGAGCGCAATGTAGAGCGGCTTGGTCTCTTCCCACAACCGCTCGGTCATGGCGGTGAAGTCTTCAGGCGGCATGTCATAGCCCGAACGCCACATCGCCCCGACATTGTCGAAGCCGAGTTCCTTGGCGCCTTCATTGGCAATGCCGACCATGCGGGCGTAATCGTCCTTCATCGGTGCGCCGACATTGTCGTGCCAGCTCGCCCACATTTCCTGAAGTTCATCGGGTGTGCGCGCGGGATTGCCCATCTCGGCCTCGATGTCGCTGCCGTTGACCGGTTGGCCGTCCAGCGTGCCCTTGCCCTTGCCGTACTGGCTGTTGAGGCTGGTCGCGATCTCGTTCAATTCGGTGGCCGCGCCCGGCGTGGTGGGGGCCGGCAGCACCAGTCCGTTGCGCAGGATATCAAGCTTGCGCTTCACATCTGCGGAAATGCCCGGCAGCGCGGCATAGCGCGCCGACAGCAGGGCGTAATTGACGGTCTTTTCGGTGCCGACCGCATTGATCCGCGCCGCCATGGCATCGGTATCGTCGGTGATGTAGGTATTGTTGACCCAGTTCACCCGGCTGGCTTCCACACTGTAGTCGAACAGATCCGCTTCGGCGGCGGCCACGAATTGGGCTGCGCCTTCGGGGGTCAGCGGATAGGGCGCTTCAGGGCCTGTCGCAGCGGGCGCGGGGGTTGCTGCGGCGGATTCAGCCGCGGCCGGAACTGCCATCGTCGCAAGCGCAAGGGCAGCGACAGAAGCGTTGAGCAGGCTGGAAGAAAATTTCATGGGAAGGGTCCTGTTCGTCATTCGGGCGACACTTTTGTCTGTTTGAACCTGTGCCGCACCTGAATCAAGCGGCGAGGAAGCGCGTGATCGCCTCGCCCAGTTCAGGCTTGATGGCGCTATCGAGGTGCCCTCCCGGAACTTCCTCAAATAGCGCGCCGGGGATCAGCGCGGCGAGCTCTTCGGCTGAACCATTATCGCGGTCCTTGTCGCCAGCCACGACCAGCGTGGGAAATGAAAGCCGCTCAAGTGTGGCAGGATCCAGATCCTCAAAGGCGCCGAGCAGCAGCCGCGCCGCGCCCCTGTCGACATTCTGCGAACGCAGGAAGTTGCGCGATTGCCAGGCGGGATCATCGCGGGTGATGGTATCGAAATCATCGATCACGCGGGTGAAGAAGGCCGCGCGCCGCTTCCAGTCGGCCAGGCCCGACACCCCCATCCCTGCCAGCACCAGGCGGCGCGGGGCAAACACACCGCTGGCGCAGCCATGCGCCGCAGTGCGCGCGCCGAGCGAAAAGCCGACAAGATCATATTCCCCATCCGCCAGACCCAGATGGTCGATCAGTTCGGCAACATCGCGCACCAGCACACCGGGCGGATAGGCTTCTGGGTCGTGCGGGGCGGCGCTGTCTCCGTGAACCCTGAAATCGAGCATGATCGCGCGGAAACCCGCCGCCGCCAGCCGTACGCCGTGACCCCACTTGATCCAGTTCATATTCGCGGAAGAAAACAGCCCATGCAGCAGGATCACCGGGCGGCCCTCCCCTTCGGTATGGATTGCCAACCGGGTGCCGTCGAAGCTGGTGAAATGCGTAGTCGAATGGGTCATGGCCTGCCTGCTAGCGCGATTGGGCGCGCGGGGCCAGCCAGTGCTTGATGATCATAAGCCTACTTATTATATGTGCACACATGAGTATCGACACAGGCTACCGACTCGCGGATAATTCGCGCCAGCTCCGCCGGCTCTTTGACGAGCGGGTGCGCTGCCTTGGCCTTACCGGCCCACAGGCGCGGCTGCTGCTCTCGCTTGCGCGCAATCCCCTTGAGAACCAGGTATTCTATGCCGAGCGGCTGGAAATCGAACCAATCACCCTCACACGCATTGTCGATCGGCTGGAGGAAGCCGGCTGGGTCGAACGGCAGAGTGATCCGGCAGACCGGCGTGCGCGCATCCTGCATCTGACCGACAAAAGCCGCGGCATCGTCACCCGGCTGCGCGGCATCGTCGAGGCGCTTTCCGATGAAATGCTCGACGGTTTCGATGCAGCAGAGCGTCAGGCCTTCGCGCTGATGCTGGAACGCCTTGCCGCCAATCTCATCGCGGCGCGTCAGCCGGAGGTGGCCCATGGCTGAGGCCGATCCCATCCGCACTCCTGCTCCGTCCAGCGCCGCCGAAGCCCCCAGCAACGCGCCCGCGGTGGAGCCTGCCCGCAAGCCGTGGCTCCGCTGGGCGGTCATGCTCGCCGTGCCGCTGGCGCTGGTCGCAGGCGCGCTGGTCTATTGGCAGAGCCTCGCCGGCAAAGTCACCACAGATAATGCCTACCTCAAACAAGACATGATCGCGGTCAGCGCCGAAGTTGGCGGCCCGATTGTCGAGGTGCTGGTCAAGGATGGATCGCAAGTGGCGGCAGGCGATCTGCTGTTCCGGATCAATCCCGAACCCTTCGCCCT
This sequence comes from Erythrobacter sp., assembly GCA_030731635.1. Classification (GTDB taxonomy): domain Bacteria; phylum Pseudomonadota; class Alphaproteobacteria; order Sphingomonadales; family Sphingomonadaceae; genus Erythrobacter. Next base: position 4,594 of record JANQTR010000213.1, read on the forward strand.
GCAAATCGCCGAATCTGACGCGGCGATTGCCGCAGCGCAGGCCAATGTCATTGCGCTCAGCAATTCAGCCGACCTCACCGGCACGGATATCGACGCCGCGCGAGCGGATGTCGGCTTTGCCGTTGCGCGGTTTGAACGGGTGCGGGCGCTGCGTGACAAGGGCTTCAGCACCAAAGCCGATTTCGAAGCTGCTGAGCAGGCGGTGGTCCAGGCGCGTGAGGCGGTGCAACAGGCCGAAGACCGCCGCCGCGCTGCCCGCGCCCGGCTGGCGAACGGCGCAGCCGTGCCCGGCGTCAACCCGCAGGTCGCCGCAGCACAGGCCAGCCGCGCCACCGCCACACTGGCGCTGCGCCGAACCGAAGTGCGCGCCCCGGCAGCTGGCCGGATCGCGCAAGCAGATCGGCTGCAAGTGGGTCAGCAGGTTGTTCCCAACCTGCCCGTGCTGACGCTGGTGCGCGCCGGATCAGCCTATGTCGAAGCCAATTTCAAGGAAACCGACCTTGCCGACATGGTGGTCGGCCAGCGTGCCGAAGTGCGCTTTGATGCCTACCCCGATCTGGTGTTGAAAGGCCGGGTCGCTGCGATTGGCGCAGGCACGGGATCGGAATTTTCCGTTATCCCGGCCCAGAACGCGACCGGAAACTGGGTCAAGGTGACGCAGCGCGTGCCGGTGCGCATTGCGCTTGATCAGCAAAGCCCGCGCCCCTTGATTGCGGGCCTTTCCAGTGATGTGACGGTGTTCACCGCCGCACGCCCGCGTTCCTCAGATGGCCAGTAAGGCCGCGCCCGTACGTCCCGTGGCTGGCGCAGCGCCGCCTCCATCGCCGCCGCACGACGTGGCTGAACTGGAAACGCGCAATTATCCCCTGATGATCATCGGGGTCATGGCCGCATCCCTGCTCCAGATCCTCGATACCACCATCGCCAATGTTGCGCTGCCGCATATGCAAAGCTCGCTGGGCGCGACCGTGCATACCGTCACATGGGTGCTGACGAGCTATATCATCGCGTCTGCCGTGGCGCTGCCGATTACCGGTTGGCTGGCGGACAGGATCGGCGCGCGGCGGCTGTTCATCGGCTCGGTCGCTGGCTTCATCATCACTTCGATGCTGTGCGGGCTGGCGCGGAACCTTGAAGAGATGGTCGCCTTTCGCGCAATGCAAGGCGTGGCGGGGGCCTTCATCGCGCCGCTCAGCCAATCCTTCATGCTTGATGCCACACGGCCCAGCCGCCATGCGCAGATCATGGCGATCTGGGGCATGGGGATCATGATCGGTCCGATCCTTGGCCCGATCCTGGGTGGCTGGCTGACCGAAACCGCGTCCTGGCGCTGGGTGTTTTTCGTGAACCTGCCGGTCGGTATTGCCTCGCTGGCGATCCTGATTGCCTATCTGCCCAAGCGCCCGCAGCGTGCGCGGCGTTTTGACATAACCGGGTTTCTGCTGCTGGCGATGGCGCTGGCGGCGTTCCAGCTGCTGCTTGATCGAGGCGCTCAGGAAGACTGGCTCGCTTCGGCCGAGATCTGGGCCTATCTGCTGATCACGCTTTCGGCGACATGGATGGTCGTGATCCACTTCGCCACCGCGCGGGCCCCAATGTTCGAACGCGCGCTGTTTGCCGACCGCAACTTTACCATCGCGCTGGCCTTTATGGTGGTTATCGGGATCGTGATGTTCGCGGTGATGGCGCTGCTGCCGCCGATGCTTCAGACGCTGTTCGGGTATGGGGTGATTGACACCGGCATGGTGTTGATGCCGCGCGGCGTGGGCATTCTGATTTCGATGCAGGTATCAGGCGTGCTGATGCGGCGCGGGATCGATGCGCGTCCGGTGGTGGCGAGCGGGTTTCTGCTCTGCGCTTTTTCGCTGTGGCAGATGGCGCATTGGTCGCTCAGCGTGGACGAGACGCACGTGATCGTCAGCGGCTTGTTGCAGGGCCTCGGCATGGGGCTGGTCTTCATCCCCTTGCAGGTCAGCGCGTTTGCCACCCTCAGCCCGGCAATGCGCACTGACGGGTCGAGCTTGCTGAACCTGTTCCGATCATTGGGCGCATCGGCCGGGATTTCATGGATGACGGTGCTGCTTGCGCGCAACATCCAGACCAGTCACGCCGATCTTGGCAGCCATGTCACCGCCGCCACAGGCAGCGTGGTGGATTTCTCCACGACCGACCGGTTTCAGACCTTGGGCGATACGGCCATGGTGCTGCTCAATGCCGAGGTGAACCGGCAGGCAGCGATGATCGCCTATATCGATGATTTCTGGCTGATGATGTGGATTACGCTGGCAGCGGCGCCGTTCGCCTTCCTGATGCGCGGCAACAAGGGCGGGCGTGCGGGCGCGCCAGTGGTGCTGACGGAATAGGCGCCTTACCGCTGCGTCAGCCCGTGCTGCTGCATCCGCCACTGCACCATCGCAATCCGGTCCTGCCCGAAAAAGGGTTCGCCTTGGAACACCAGGGTCGGCACGCCCCAATGCCCTGCCGCCTCAAGCGCCTGATGGTTGGCGGCAATACCGGCATCGAGATCACCCGAATGATCGCGCACGTCATCGTCGAGTTCGCGAAGGTCGAGGCCTGCACGTTCCGCAGCCCCGGCAAGGTGATCGCCTTCGTTCCAGCCATCAACATCGCCTGACCAGATCAAACGCGAAACTTCGTCCGCAAAGGCAAGGCCCTGTCCGCGTCGTTCAGCCGCCTCGCCCAATCGGCTCAGGCGGTAGATATGCGGCTGTTCGCTGGCGATGGCGCGGGTCGCCAGATCCTGCACCACCGGATCGGGCCGCGGCCAGCGATAGGGTATGCCTAACATCTGCGCGGATCGTGCTGCATCGATGAAGATGTAACGCCCGGCATTGGGGTTGCCGCTGAACAGGATATCCGGATCGCGGATCGCGATTGGCAACACCACCCGCAGCGCAATCTTGAGGTCATACGCCTGCGCCATCTTCCGGTAACGTCCGACCGCAAGATAGGAATAGGGGGAACGGAAACTGAAGAAAAGATCAGCGCGAAGCGTCATCGCCCAGCCGCAATCACCGGAAAAAGCACTGGGTGCCAGCGTAGAGCATCGTCACCTTATCACCTTCGATAAAGCCACCGATGCGATCACCCAATGCAAATTCCTCGCCCAGCGTGCTGCCTTCGACGGGAGTAAAACCGGGCGCGGCCTCAGCCATGCTGCGTCCGGTGCCAAGCTGCACATCACCCGCCAGTTTCACTGTGCCATTGCCCGGCAAATCACCATCCTGCGCCAGATGCCAGTTCCAGCCGACCAGCCGGTCCTCCTGAAAATGTGCGGTCAGCCCGCCCGGAAAATCGGTGAAGGTGATCGGCCCAGCGCCGCATTCATCGTTTGATCCGGTGCGCAGCGACGCGCCCAACGTGCGGCCCAGCGCAGCTTCAACCTCGGTTTGCCCGGCAGCGAAGAAAAATGCCTCCGCGCCTGCCGCCAGCCCATCACCGCGCAGTTCGGTGACGTTGGCAGGCACAGGTTGCTCCGCGACGCCGCCCTGCTGCCGTTCAGCCGGGCTCGGCACTTCGCCGCTGTCACATCCGGCAAGAGCGAGCGCAGCTGTTATTGTGAGGAGAGCAAACCGCATGATTTACGCCTTCTTCAAATGCCGGCGGCCCAGCAGTTCGGCGATCTGCACCGCGTTGAGCGCAGCGCCCTTCCGCAGGTTATCAGACACGCACCACAATGTGATGCCGTTTTCCACCGTCGGATCTTCACGCACGCGGCTGATGAAGGTGGCCGCATCGCCCACACATTCGACCGGGGTGATGTAGCCGCCATCTTCGCGCTTATCGATCAGCATCACACCGGGTGCTTCGCGCAGGATATCCATCGCCTGCTCAGCGCTGATCTCGTTCTCGAACTCGATATTCACCGCTTCTGAATGGCCGACGAACACCGGCACGCGCACGCAAGTAGCGTTCAGCTTGATCTTGGGGTCAAGGATCTTCTTGGTTTCCACCACCATCTTCCATTCTTCCTTGGTCGAACCATCATCAAGGAAGCTGTCGATGTGCGGGATCACGTTAAAGGCGATCTGCTTGGTGAACGTGGAAGGCTCCACCGGATCGCCAACGAAGATCGCACGGGACTGCTGGAACAGCTCGTCCATCCCCGCCTTGCCCGCGCCGGACACTGATTGATAGGTCGAAACCACCACCCGCTTGATCGTGGCGAAATCGTGCAAGGGCTTAAGCGCAACCACCAGCTGTGCGGTCGAGCAGTTGGGGTTGGCGATGATATTGCGCGCGGTGTAGCCATCAATCGCGTCCGGGTTCACTTCCGGCACGATCAGCGGCACATCGGGGTCCATGCGGTAAAGCGAGGAATTGTCGATCACGATGCAGCCCGCCGCGGCCGCCTTGGGGGCGTATTCCTTGGCCGGGCCTGAACCTGCGGCGAACAGCGCGATGTCCCAACCCGCCCAGTCAAAATGCTCGATATTGCGGCACTTGAGCATCTTGCCGGTATCGCCGAATTCGACCTCGGAACCGACCGAACGGCTCGAGGCGACCGCGGCCACCTCGTCACACGGGAACGCGCGCTCGGCGAGCACCTGCATTATTTCGCGCCCGACATTGCCGGTCGCGCCGACCACTGCCACCCGGTAACCCACTGTGCATTCTCCTAGAGCCTAGGCTGCGCGAGATAGCGCCCCTTGCACAGAGCGCAACCGCTATCGTCGCTGTGCAGACCTATACCTACTCCGGCGGCGTTACCCCATGGGCTTCAAGAAAGCGGACAATGCCGTTCCAGACGTGCGGACTGACTTTCTCGCCGCCGACGCGGTGGGTGTAGCCGGGGTAAAGCATCATTTCGAACGGCACGTTGTTTTCCTGAAGAACCGAAATCAACTCTGACGAATTCTCGAACACCACATTATCATCCGCCATGCCGTGGATCAGCAGCAGCGGATCGCTGATTTTGGTGGCATCGGGAATGGCGCTCGCCTTCTCGTAAGCCTCAGGCACCTCACGCGGATCGCCCATGTAGCGTTCGGTATAATGGGTGTCGTACAGCTCCCAGCGGGTCACCGGCGCACCGGAGATTCCCGCCGCATAAAGCCCCGGATCGGCCTCCAGCTGCTTCAGCGTCATATAGCCGCCGTAGGACCAGCCATAGATCGCGATTTTGGCGGGATCGACGAAATCGAGGGTCTTGAGATACTCCGCGCCCGCTTTCTGGTCGCGCACTTCTGCGGTGCCCATCGCGCGGTAGAGCGGCTGTTCGAAATCAACGCCCCGGTTGGCCGATCCGCGATTGTCGAGCACGAAGTAGATATAGCCCTTGTCGACAATCGACTGGGCGAGCGCCCCGCCCCAGCCCTTGGTCACCATCTGCGGCCCCGGCCCGCCATAATGGCTGAAGAACACGGGGTAACGCTTGCCTGGCTGCATTGCGGGTTTGAGCATCATCCAGTGCAGCGGCGTGCCGTCCTCGGCCGGCATGGTGCCATATTCGGGCGT
>JANQTR010000213.1:10081-11234 GCA_030731635.1 Erythrobacter sp.
GGCCGGCGAGGTAGGGCGCATAGGGGTGATCGCCGGTAACAGCGTTCTCCTCGATCCACGCCACCCGCTTGCCATCGGGCGTCGCGAGATAGGACTGCGGCGGCTGGTTCGGGCCGGAACGGCTGACATAGAGCAGCCGCCCTGCCCCATCCATGCTGGCGTTGTTGGTAAAGGCGGGATCGGTGAGCAGTTCAGGATCGCCCGAGCCATCCAACTGCGCAAGATAAATCTGCTGCGTGAGAACGCCGGTGGTCGCTTGATAGGTGAAGGTGCCCGCTGCCTCGTCCACGCCTACCAGCGAAGTCGTCGGCTCGGTGCCTTTCGAAAGCCGCATCCAATCCTGACCGTCAAAGCGGTAGAAATGCCCATAGCCATCCCGCTCGGACCACCACAGCAGGCTGCCGTCCTTGAGGAAGCGGTAATTGTCGCTGAGGTTGACCCAGTAATCGGGCCGCGCCGCTTTTTCCGTGAACCACACGGTGCTGGCACCCGTCGCCGGATCGACGCGCAGCATGTCGGTCTTCGTCTGGGCGCGGTCCTGCCGCTGAACATAGATCGCGCTGCCATCGGGTGCCCAATCGACCCGTGCGACATAGATATCGAGATCAAGGCCGAGATCGACTTTTACGCTGCTCGAACCATCGGGGTTCATCACGAATAATTCGACCACCGCGTTATCAGTGCCGGCCGCTGGGTAGCGTTGATCGAACACCTTGGTGCCCTTCGCACCGATCGCCGCACGGGTAACGATGCCAACGCTGGCTTCATCTGTGCGCTGCACCACAATGCGCGTGTCGTCGGGGCTCCACCAATAGCCCTGAAGCCGCGCCATTTCTTCCTGCGCGACGAATTCGGCCTCACCCCAGCGGATGGTTTCGCCTTCCTGCGGGGTGATCGGCTGCGCCTCTGCGCCAACCGGCCCGGTCCACAGCCGCCGGTCGCGCACGAAGCTGACATAGCCGCCTTTGCTGGAAAGCTTGGGGTTGAGTTCGGTGCCTTCGGTATCGGTCAACTGCGTTACCGTGCCATCCAGTTTGGCAAGGAACAGGTCTCCGTCCAAGGGCACCAGCACGCCAGAACCGTCGCTCGCCCATTGGTAGCTGATGATCCCCTTGAGGCTGCCGACGCGCGCGCGTTCGCGCTGCATCTTCTC
>JANQTR010000214.1 GCA_030731635.1 Erythrobacter sp.
CGGCTGTGCGCGCGCTTCGGCTCGGGCGCTCTGCCGGTCTTGTGCGACAAGCGGAGTGGCGGGAAGAGTCAGGGCCAAAGCCAGCGCCAAAGCTGCCAGCGATCCGCCACGGGCGTAGAGAGTCGTCATTGTGAGTACCTCCAGTGTCGCCGGCCCACCACAAGCGGCTAGTTGAGGATTCGGTAACTACCCAATGCAGACTGTCGCAGGGATGAACCGGATCGTCGATATTCATAAAAAATGCAATTTAGATGAATAAATCCATCCTAGAGGGTTCGCTCGGCTTGACTGCACGGTGATCTCGCTCAAAGGCGGGGCTATGTTTGACACCCTCGACGATGTTCGCACCGACTGTTTCAATCGCTTAATTCGCGCGCCGCGAGATCGCAAATCGCCAATGCACACACCGGTAATTGTCAGCGCCGATGTCGATGCGCGCGTGATGGTGCTGCGCGCGTTTGACAGCGGACTGGCGACGCTGCGGCTCCACACCGATGCGCGCTCGCCCAAAGCCGGGGTGATTGCTGGGGATCCGCGCGTTGCAGCCTTGTTTTATGACAAGGGCGCGAAAATCCAGATTCGCGCACGCGGCACCGGCGCCGTGCTCACCGCCGGGCCAGAGGTTGACAATGCCTGGGCCGCGGGGACGAATTTTGCGCGGCGCTGTTATCTGGGCGACGGGCCGGGGGCAGCCTCCGCCGCGCCGACATCGGGCCTGCCGCCGGAATTCGAAGGGGTGGAGCCGGATGACGCGCAGCTGATCCCGGCGCGTGAAAACTTTGCGTTGCTGATGATCACGATCACTGCGCTGGATTGGCTGTATCTCGCCCATACGGGCCACGTCCGGGCGCAGTTCAATCGCGCCAATGACAGCGCGGATTGGCAGGGGCAGTGGGTATCGCCGTGATTTTTGCCGATTACGCTGCCGCTGCGGTGGGCCGCGCATCGGGGCCGGGCAAGTAAAGCACCTCTTCCATCTCGCTGGCGGTGACGACGTGATCCTTGCCGCGCGAACGGGCCGCATGAAGCGCGCGGCGCGCCTGACGCATCAAGCGGGCATCATTTGGCCCGCTGCCTGCTGGCCCGGCGGCCACGCCGAAGCTGGCAGAAACCCCAGCGGTGCCCGCGCTGCCTTGCGGGCGCAGCCGGGCAAGCGAAGTGCGCAAACGCTCGGCAATGCGCGCGGCTGAGCGTTCGTCGGCGCCCGGCAGGACGATGACAAAGCCATCGCCATCAATCTGCGAAACCTGATCCCCGCGGCGCAAACCAGCGCGCAGCACGGCTGCGATCTGGTTGTGCAAATCAGTGTGATCGCCGTGGTCTGCCATGCCGCGCAGGATCGCCTGCGATGCGGCGCGCTGGGCATTGCGGCGCGTGGCAAGATCGATCGCCTCGCCCAGAACCGCAGGTTGCATCAGATCGGCCAGCGGGTTGCGGCGCGCGCGATTTCGGTGGCGGCTGATGGCGTAGCGCGCCAGCATCCCCATCACGAAAAACCCTGCGCACAGCATCGCCGTCAATTCGAACGGCACATCCAAACCCGTGATCACGCCCCATTGCCCCCATGCGATGCCAGTATCGCTAAGGGTGATGACGTATGTCTGGTTAAGAGTGCGTAAAGCAGGCGGCGGGCGTCAACTAACGCCCGCCCCGTTTTTGCCGAATTACCGTGTCAGTTTCTTGTAAGCGAGCCGGGTTGGCCGGTCTGCCGCGTCGCCCAGGCGGCGGCGCTTGTCTTCTTCGTAAGCTTCGAAATTGCCTTCGAACCATTCGACATGGCTATCGCCCTCGAACGCAAGAATATGGGTGGCGAGACGATCAAGGAAGAAGCGATCGTGGCTGATTACCACCGCGCAGCCCGCGAAATTCTCGATCGCGTCTTCCAGCGCGCCGAGCGTTTCGACGTCAAGATCGTTGGTCGGCTCGTCCAGCAGCAGCACGTTGCCGCCCTGCTTCAGCATCTTGGCCATGTGCACGCGGTTGCGTTCACCGCCTGAAAGCTTGCCGACGTTCTTCTGTTGATCAGCGCCCTTGAAGTTGAACGCGCCGACATAGGCGCGGGTCGATGTTTCCTGCTTGTTGACGGTCATGTAATCGTGGCCATCGGAGATTTCCTGCCAGACATTATTGGCCGGGTTCAGGTGGTCGCGGCTCTGGTCAACATAGCCAAGGTGTACGGTGCTGCCGATTTCGATCGTGCCGCTATCGGGCTGTTCTTTGCCGGTGATGATCTTGAACAGCGTGGATTTGCCCGCGCCGTTGGGGCCGATGATCCCGACAATGCCGCCCGGCGGCAGCATGAACGACAGGTTTTCGAACAACAGCTTGTCGCCGTAAGCCTTGGTCAGGCCCTTGGCTTCGATCACCTTGCTGCCCAACCGTTCGGGCACCTGAATGACGATCTGCGCCTTGCCGAG
>JANQTR010000215.1:0-1881 GCA_030731635.1 Erythrobacter sp.
CCTGCGGATCACTGTCTTGCCCATTTGCACCGCTATCCCCTTGGCAGCACCGCGCCACCCCGATAAAGGCTCGCCAAGCCAATTTTCGCCAGCCAACTTCCGCCAGAAAGCCAGTCCTGCCATGCCTCTTCCCGAAATCAAGCGCGTGCTGCTCAAACTTTCGGGCGAAGTGCTGATGGGCGGTCAGCAGTTCGGGATCGACCCGTCCTTCGTTGCTGAACTGGCCAAGGAAGTGAAGGCGGCCAAGGAAACCGGCCTCGAAATCTGTCTGGTGATCGGCGGCGGCAATATCTTTCGCGGGATGGCGGGCGCAGCGCAGGGGATGGACCGCGCGCAGGCCGATTACATGGGGATGCTGGCGACGGTGATGAATGCGCTCGCCATGCAGAACGCACTGGAACAGATCGGCGTCGAAACCCGCGTGCAAAGCGCGATCCAGATGGATCAGGTGTGCGAACCGGTGATCCGCCGCCGCGCTGAGCGGCATCTGGAAAAAGGCCGCGTGGTCATTTTTGCGGCAGGTGTGGGCGCGCCATACTTCACCACTGATAGCGGCGCTGCCCTGCGCGCGGCGGAAATGAAGTGTGATGCGCTGCTGAAAGGCACCAGCGTTGACGGGGTGTATAATTGCGATCCCAAGCATAATCCCGACGCCGTGCGTTTCGATACCGTAACTTACGACCGGGTGCTGGCCGATAATCTTAAGGTGATGGATGCCTCTGCTGTGGCATTGTGCCGTGACAACCAGATCCCGATTGTGGTCTTCTCGATCCGCGAAAAGGGCAACCTTGCCCGCGTTTTGGCGGGCGAAGGCGTGCAGACCATCGTTCAAGACAGCTGATAGAAGGAAACCCGACCCATGCCGCAATATGACAAGGCCGATGTCGAGCGCCGGATGAAAGGCGCTGTGGAATCGCTTAAAAGCGATCTTCAGGGCCTGCGTACTGGCCGCGCCAACACCAGCTTGCTCGATCCAGTAGTGGTTGAGGTTTATGGTTCGATGATGCCGCTTTCGCAGGTTGCGACCGTGTCTGCGCCCGAACCCCGGATGTTGAGCGTGCAGGTGTGGGACAAATCGAACATGACTCCGGTCGAAAAAGGCATTGCCCACGCCAATCTTGGCCTTAACCCGATCATTGATGGCCAGACCTTGCGCCTGCCGATCCCCGATCTTACGCAGGATCGCCGCAAGGAATTGGCCAAGCTGGCCGGGCAATATGCCGAAAAGGCCAAAATCGCGATCCGCAACGTGCGCCGCGATGCGATGGAAGTCCTGAAAGCCGACGAGAAGAAAAAGGAAATCTCCGAGGACGATCGCAAGCGTTCCGAAGAGCAAGTGCAGAAGCTGACCGATCAATACGTCAAGGAAACGGACGAAGCGGCAGCGAAAAAGGAACAGGAAATCCTGACGCAGTAAGGCGCGCCGGAGGCCTGCCCCCCGTTCGTGTCGAGCGAAGTCGAGACACAGGAGCAAGGCAGGCCTCTCGACTTCGCTCGAGGCGAACGGGTAGTGGGGATGATATTGGACCAGTCGCGCGCCAGACACGTGGCCATCATCATGGATGGCAATGGCCGCTGGGCCAAGAAACGGGCCCTGCCGCGCGCGGTCGGGCATCAGCGCGGCGTGGAAGCGGTGCGGCGGCTGGTGCGCGCGCTGGAACCGACCGGGCTTGAATGTCTGACGCTTTACGCGTTCTCATCGGAAAACTGGAAACGGTCGGATGACGAAGTCGATGATCTGATGAACCTGATGCGCCGTTTCATCAAATCCGACCTGCCAGAATTCATCGCCAATAACGTGAAGCTGAAAATCATTGGCGACTGGCAGTCGCTTGCGCCCGATATCGTGGCGATGCTGGAAGATGCGCTGGCGCAGACGGC
>JANQTR010000215.1:1981-8389 GCA_030731635.1 Erythrobacter sp.
GGCGCGCTTGATGATTTTGCGCGGAGGGAGCGGCGCTATGGCGGACGATAACGGGCAGGTGGCAGGGCCAGAGCCAGCAGCGGCCGTGTCCGATTTGCCGGTGCGGCTGGCATCGGCCATCGTCATGCTGGTGGTCGCAGGCAGCGCCCTGTGGCTGGGCGGGTGGTTCTGGACCGCGTTTGTCGTCGTCCTGGCGGGCGGCGTCTTGTGGGAATGGAACAAGCTGGTGGGCCGGTTCGGGGTATCGGCACTGGCTGAGACCGCGTGGTTCTTTGGCGGCGTGCTGTATATCGGCGGCGCAGGTATCGCGATGCTGGCGGTGCGCAACGGGCGGCAGATATTGCCGCTGGATACGCAATTGACCGGCTATGGTCCGCTCGAAGTGTTGGTAGGGTTTATCCTGCCCATCGTTGCGGTGGATGTGGGGGCGTATTTTGCTGGCCGCGCGATTGGCGGGCCCAAGATCGCGCCCAAGATCAGCCCGTCCAAGACCTGGGCGGGGCTGGGCGGTGGCGCCGTTTTGGCGGCCTTGGTGGCGGTGGCAGTGGAACTGACCGATTTCGGCCCTGCGGCGGTTCCGGGCTATAATGCGCTCGGCATCGGCTTTGCGGTGCTGGGCGGGGCGTTGATCGCGGTGCTGGCGCAAGCGGGCGATTTCTTTGAAAGCTGGATGAAACGGCGGGCCGGGGTGAAGGACTCTGGTGCCCTGATTCCCGGGCATGGCGGGCTGTTTGATCGGCTTGACGGGTTCCTCGCGGTGTTCTTCGTGCTGTTTGTGATTGCCACAGTGCCCACTTTGCTGGGATGATGCGGCAATGACGCGTGTTCTTACCCTGCTTGGCGCGACCGGATCGATTGGGGCATCGACCCTCGATCTCGTCCGGCGCAACCGTGATGCCTGGCGGGTTGAGGCGCTGACGGCGCATTGCAGCGCGGTGGAACTGGCCGCGCTGGCTATCGAATTCGATGCGAAGATCGCGGTCGTCAGTGACGAAAGCTGCCTTCCCGAATTGCGCGCGGCGCTGGCCGGCAGCGGGGTCGAAGCGGCTGGCGGACGCGCGGCGCTGGTCGAAGCGGCGATGCGCCCGGTGGACATGACCGTGGCGGCGATTGTCGGCTGCGCCGGGCTGGCCCCGGTGATGGCCGCGATTGAACGTGGCGGCACCATCGCGCTCGCCAACAAGGAAGCGCTGGTTTCGTCGGGCGAGATGATGATGCAGGCGGTCGCCAAACACGGCGCCACGCTGCTGCCGACCGACAGCGAACACAACGCGATTTTTCAGTGTCTCAGCGGCAATCGGATGTCCGATGTCGCCAAGATCACGCTGACCGCAAGCGGCGGGCCGCTACGCACCTGGACGCAGGCACAGCTTGATGCGGCTACCCCGGCGCAGGCTGTCGCCCATCCCAACTGGTCTATGGGCGCCAAGATCAGCGTTGATTCGGCCACGATGATGAACAAGGGGCTCGAATATATCGAGGCCTATCACCTGTTCCCCGTCGGGCTCGACCGGCTCGGCATTGTGATCCATCCGCAAAGCGTGATCCATTCGATGGTTGAGTTTCGCGACCGCTCAACGCTGGCGCAGTTGGGCCCGTCGGACATGCGCGTGCCGATTGCCTCGTGCCTTGCCTGGCCGCAGCGGATGGAAACGCCGCTCAGCCCCCTCGATCTGGCCACCATTGGCGAACTGACGTTTTTCCCTCCTGACGAGGAACGCTTCCCCGCGACCCGGCTGGCGCGAGAGGCGATTGTTGCGGGCGGATCAGCCCCGGCTATCCTCAATGCGGCGAACGAGGTCGCGGTCGCCGCGTTTCTTTCCGGTCAGATCAGGTTCACCCGGATTGCCGCAGTGGTTGAAGAAACCCTGCAACGCAGCAATGATGCGCCGCGCCCGGTGACATTGGATGAAGTGCTGGCGGTCGATCAATCCGCGCGCCGCCACGCGCTCGCTCTGCTGGAGACCAACGCCTGTGTTTGAAGCACCCCCTTTCTGGATGTATATCGCCGGCTTTGCGCTGCTGCTCGGGCCGTTGGTGACCCTGCATGAACTGGGGCACCTGCTGGTTGGCCGCCTGTTCGGGGTGCGGGCTGAGGCGTTTTCGGTCGGGTTTGGCAAGGAAATTGCTGGCTTCACCGACAAACGCGGCACTCGCTGGAAATTGTCGCTGCTGCCGCTGGGCGGCTATGTGCAGTTTCAAGGCGATATGAACCCGGCCAGCGTGCCCGATGCTGATGCCCCCAAGGAGGAAGGCTCTTTCCAGCACGCTGCCTTGTGGAAACGCGCGTTGATTGTGGCGGCAGGGCCGGTGACCAATTTGCTGGTGACGATTGCGATCTTCGCGGCGTTTTTCGCCATTCTTGGCAAACCGACCATCACCAGCGCAGAAGATTCGCGCGTGATTGGCAGCTTTTCCGAAGGCAGCGTCGCGGAAGCGGCGGGGTTCAAGATTGGCGATACCATCATGGCGATCGATGGCCGCACCGTTGGCGATTTCACCGATCTCAAAACCGCAGTCGCATTGCACCCGGACACACGGATGGTGTTCACCATCGACCGCGACGGTGAACAACTCACCTTGCCGCTCACAACCGCGCGGGCAGTGGAAACCGATGATTTCGGCAACCAGAGCGCGATCGGCCGGATCGGTGTTGCACCTGCGGGCGGATCTTATGTGCTGGAGAAGGTGGGCGTTCTCGAAGCTGTCCCACTGGCGGTAAAGCAAAGCTGGGAACTGACCGGCCTGATGGTCACCGGGATCAAGCAGATCGTGCTGGGCGAACGGTCGATCAAGGAATTGGGCGGCCCGCTCAAGATCGCAAAATATTCTGGCGAGCAGATGAGCCTTGGCGCAATTGCCTTCATCAATTTCGCCGCGCTGATCTCGCTTAATTTGGCATTCATCAACTTCTTGCCAATCCCTGCGCTCGATGGCGGGCATCTGATGTTCTACGCGGCTGAAGCTATCCGTCGCAAGCCCGTGGGACCGCGGGCGACCGAATGGGCTTATCGCACCGGCATTGCGTTGGTGCTGATGTTGATGGTGGTAGTGACGGCGAATGACATCTTCTCGCTACCCATCTTTGGAAGCTGAACGATCGGAGATTGCGTGCGGCGCCGGTGATGTGCGCTGTTTGCGGGGGAAAGCGGGCCGAACAGCGCGCGATCCGCGTCCGCGTGGCTTGATTGCATAGGGCACATCGGGCAGAGGCGGGAACCGCGTTGGGAAGCGTTCAGAACACAGGACGCATAAGATCAATTGCAAGTTTGCACGTTCAGGGTCGTAAAGGCGCGACACGGACGGTTGGAACGGGATTTTAGCTGCATGAACGCAATGAGCGAGACGGGCGCGGGGCTTGCCGCAGGGCTTGCCACAAGACCGTTGAATGGCAATCGGGCGCGCTTTGCAGCGCTGTTGTGCTGCGGCTCGGTGCTGGCCGGCATGCCCGGCGCGGTGTTTGCGCAGGATCAGGCAGGCGCTGCCCAAGCGGCACCCGCTCCTGCTCCGGCAGAACGCAGCAACGTGATCCGCACTATCAGTGTGGTCGGGGCCGAACGGCTCGAATCGACCACCATCCTCAGCTACATCCGTCTGCGCGCCGGGCAGGAATATACCGCTGCTGCGGCTGACGAAGCGATCAAGGATCTTGGCGCGACTGAATTGTTCGCCAATACCAGCATCCGCAATGATGGCGGCAATGTCGTCATCACTGTGGTTGAAAACCCGGTGATCAACCGCATCGTGCTCGAAGGCAATGAGCGGTTAAAGCCCGACAAGATTCTGCCCGAAATCAAATTGTCGCCGCGCCAGATCTTCACCCGGTCAAAAGTGCGCGCCGATGTTGCCCGCATTCTTGAACTGTACAAGCGGCAAGGGCGGTTCGCCGCGCAGATTGAACCCAAGCTGGTGCAGCTGCCGCAGAACCGTGTCGATATCGTGTTCGAAATCACCGAAGGGCCCAAGTCCAAGGTTCGCCAGATCAACATTCTCGGCAACGAGAAGTTTTCTGATGGCGACCTGCGCGGCGAAATGGTGACCAAACAGTCGCGCCTCACCAGCTTTTTCAGCTCCAACACCAGCTATGATCCTGACCGTCTGGCGTTTGACCAGCAAAAGCTGCGGCAGTTCTACCTGACCGAAGGTTACGCCGATTTCCGCGTAGTTTCGGCGGTGGCCGAACTGACCCCGGATCAGAAAGACTTCATCATCACTTATGTGGTCGAAGAAGGGGAGCGGTACAAATTCGGCGAGGTCAAGGTCGACAGCCAGCTTCGCGATTTCGACAGCGATTCGATGAGCAACAGCTTGCCGATGAAGGAAGATGATTTCTACAACGCCAAAACTGTCGAAGACACGGTCGAACAGCTGACCGAGCTTGCCGGACGGTTCGGCTATGCCTTTGCCGACGTGCAGCCGCGCTTCAACCGCGATCCCGACAACCTCAAGATGAATATCACATTTGTTCTGCGCGAGGCGCCCCGCGTCTATGTTGAACGGGTTGATATCAACGGCAACACCCTGACGCAGGACAAGGTGGCTCGGCGCGAATTCCGCCTGGCTGAAGGCGACGCGTTCAACTCGCTCGACGTGCAACGCACCACGGCGCGGATCAATTCGCTGGCCTATTTCCAGGAAAACTTCGAAGTCACCCAGGTCGAAGGCAGCGCGCCTGACCGGATCATCCTAGAAGCCAATGTCGAAGAAAAGCCGACTGGCGAATTGCAGTTTTCCGCCGGGTTCTCCTCGATCGAACAGTTCATTCTTTCGGGCAGCATCCGCCAGCGCAATTGGCGCGGACGCGGGCAGACCGTGGGGCTCAGCGTCAACTGGTCGCAGTTCTCGCGTGCGGCCCAGGTCAGTTTCAGCGATCCCTATATCTTCGATCGCAATATCTCCGGCGGGATCGATATTTTCCGGCGCGACTTCAACCAATTCAACTTTAACGGCAATAGCCGCAACACCACCTTCCAGCAGGCCACGACCGGCTTTTCGGCGCGCGCCGGGGTGCCGTTGACCGAATTCATGTCGTTGGTCGGCAGCTATCAGCTCAATTACGATCAAGTGTCGCTTGATGAGAATCTGTTCTTTTCCGATCTTGACGGTGATGGGACGCGCGAGTGCGATCCGCTGCTGGCAGGCCGGTTCCTGTGCGACACCATCGGCGACCGGCTCAGCTCGATTGTCGGGCTCAGCCTCAATTACAACTCATTGAATTCGCGCATCCGCCCGACGCGCGGGCGCACGGTGTCGTTGAGTTCGGAATTTGCCGGGCTGGGCGGCGATGTGCGTTATGTGCGGTTCCGCGGGCGCGGGCAGCAGTTCTGGAATGTCGGCAACTCGGGCTTCATCTTCTCGTTGCTGGCCGAAGGCGGCACGATCATTCCGCTGAGCGACCGCGGCGGCGCCGGTGTTGATGACGTGTTCCTCAACGACCGGTTCTTCCTTGGCGAACCGCAGTTCCGTGGCTTTGCCATTCGCGGCGTTGGGCCGCGTATCCTGACACAGCAGTATAGCCCCGGCGTCGATGGCGGCCCACCGGTGCTCAACACGGCTCGCGAAAACACCCGCGACGATGCGATTGGCGGACGCAATTACTATCTCGGCCGGGCAGAGCTGGAAATTCCGCTGGGCACCGGCGCGCGCGAACTTGGCCTGCGTCCGTCGCTCTGGGCTGATATCGGGGCGCTGTGGGGCGTGGAAACGCCGATACTGCAGGACAACCCTAATGGTTTGCAGCTTCGCGACGCGGCCGGTGAGTTGCTGTTCATCCAGACAATCACCAACCCCGATAACACCGTGACCCAGACCGTTGTTACCAGCCCAACCGCCCCCGATGGCACCGCCAATGTCGCGGCAATCCGCAACGGCAGCGCGATCCGCGAAACATTCCTTGGAAATTCACCCAGCCCGCGCATCACCGTCGGGATCGGGGTCAACTGGAATTCACCTTTCGGACCATTCCGCATCGATTTTGCGCAAACGATCCGCAAGGTCGAAGGCGATGATGAACGCCGCTTTACCTTCAACGTAGGAACCCAATTCTGATGACACTTCTTGGCAAGCTTCTCGCTCCGGCCGGTCTTGCGCTTACGGCGCTGGCTGCGCTGCCCGCATCGGCGCAGGTCGAAGGCCGCATGGCGACGGTTGATATCTCGGGCACGATCATCGGCACCACCGCGTTCCAGAACGCCTATTCCGAGGTCAACCGCACCTACACCCAGCAGAACGATTTGCGCCGTACCAAGTCGCAGGAGCGTCAGACCTTGCTGGCAACCTTCGACACCAACGGCAACAAGCAGGTGGACGACGCCGAACTGGCCGCAAAGCAGGGGTCGACCGACTTCACCAAATTGCAGACGCTGGAACAGGAAATTTCTGTCAACGGCCGCGAATGGGTAGCCGTGC
>JANQTR010000215.1:8399-20641 GCA_030731635.1 Erythrobacter sp.
CGGCGCGCGCATCTATGCGATCGAACAGATCATTGTTCAGTATCCCGCTGCCTTGCGCGATGTGACCACGGCCCAGAAGATAATGCTGGTGATTTCTCCCGATTCGCTGCTGTTCGCGCCGCCGGAGGCTGACATCACCCAGCAGGTGACGACCGCTTTGAACGCCAAGGTGGCGACCGTTGGCGTCGTTCCTCCGGCGAACTGGCAGCCCAGCCGTGAGGGCGTGCAGGTGTTTCAGGAAATCCAGCAGCGCTTGCTCGCCGCAGCCCAGATCGCCCAGCAACAACAGGCACAGCAGCCCGCCGCCGCGCCCGCGCCGGTTGGTCGTTGATCGGGTCGGAGACACATTGATGAGCGAGGCGGACAGCGCACCTGTGCAGGTGCTCGATTACGATATCGGCAAGATCCTGCAGGCGCTGCCGCACCGCTATCCGCTGCTGCTGGTTGATCGGGTGCGTTCGATCACGCTGGGTGAGCGGATTCACGCGGTCAAGGCCGTGAGCATGAACGAACAGTTCTTTCAGGGCCATTTTCCGGGCGCACCGATCATGCCCGGCGTGCTGCAGATCGAGGCGCTGGCACAGGCCGCTGGCATCCTCGGGATCGAGACGATGGAGCTGGCGGGAACGGGCAAGCTGGTGATTTTCATGGGGATCGAGAACGCCAAGTTCCGCAGCCCGGTTACGCCCGGCTGCCTGCTCGATCTGCATGTCGAATTCACCCAGAAACGCAGCCGCGTCTACAAGTTCAAAGGCGTCGCCAGCGTTGAAGGCAAGACATCTTGCGAGGTTGAATTCACCGCCATGATGACCGATCCGCCTGCTTGATCGCAGGGCAACATCTTAGGTTGCATTCCGGCGCAAACCCGGCTAGCCGCCCCGCTTCGCATTCATAGCAACGCCGGTCGGTACCGGCGCCATGCTGCAAAGGATACCGTCATGAAGGCCGAAGGTCACCCCGAATACCACATGATCACGGTCAAGATGACCGATGGCACTGAATACCAAACCCGTTCGACCTGGGGCAAGGAAGGCGACACAATGTCGCTCGAAATCGACCCCCTCAGCCACCCGGCATGGACCGGTGGCCGTCAGCAGGTTGGTGAAGGCGGGCGTGTGGCCGCATTCAACAAGCGCTTTGGCGGGCTCAGCCTCAAGAAGTAAGCCAGTTTCACGCTGCGCAGCCTTTGGCTTGCGCACACCAGTTTGCGGCCTTCGGGTCGCAGGAGGAAGGCGGCCTGACGGGGTCGCCTTTTTCGTTTCAGCCAGCCTCTGCCGCGCATTTGATGCAGCGGGTGGCGATGGGACGCGCTTCCAATCGCGCGCGGGCGATCGGTTCCCCGCATTTGGCGCAGGTGCCATAGGTGCCGTTGTCCATCCGCGCGAGCGCAAGCCGTACCTGCCGGGCTTCGGCCCGCAGCACATCGTCTACCCCTTCGAGCGCCTCATCATCAGCGAGATCGATCGCCTGTTCGGAAAAATCCGCATCAAGTGGCTGGCGCAGATCGTCCTCGATTTCGCTCGATCTCTCAGTCAATTCGGCCAGCCGCAGACGTAGTTGTTCGGCAATTTTCGAATAATCGTCCATTATCCCCTCCATTCGCGTTCGCGATACCATTTGGTGATCACGTATTTGACGCCCTTCCTCACCTTCATCCCGTGGTGCAGCGTCGCATGATTGACGCCGCCTTCCGGCAAGCGATTGTTCCAGCTCAGCAATTTACCAGCTTCGGGTTGGAAGGTCTTATCGAGCAGTTTGAAACGTGTAGCGCCCCCTGCGGCCACGTCATTGAGATAGATCATAAAGGTCCACGTACGCTGGCCAGATAGCGTGCAGAACTGCGCGAAATCCCGGCCATCGGGCGCGAAGTAATCGGTGTGCGCCTTGAACTCCTGCCCGATATCATACCGCTGGCCTTGCAGCGGTTCGCCATAGGCCGGATCAATCCCGGACAGCTGCGTGATCAAAGCCTCGACTGCTTTAACTGCAGGGAGTTCGGCTGCCAGATCGCAGGTTTCGCTGGTGCGGAAACTGGCATCGCCATTGTCATCCGCGATAGTCGAAGGGCGGCGATCACGATCGATCAATGCGATGAGCTTCGTGCACAATTCGGGCGGGATGAACCGGCGCATTTGAAACACCTCCGCTTTGGGTGTTGGCACGCGTTGCACTCCGCTGTGCGCGGTGAGCCGATGAACGATGGATTCGCTGGGCAATATCATCGCGCGACAAGATAAATCAGCCCTGCGCCTTGGCAATAGTTTGGGTGTGCGCGAAATAATCTTGCGTGGTTGGCTCGTGAAAACAGTTTTCGCTTCCCATCCACAGGCCTTTGTGCAAGAGGCGCGAACCCTGCTGAACGGCCTCTTGACCGCGCGCCAGCCATGCGTAAACCGCGCTACTTGTGCGGGCTTGGCAGCGACCGGATGGTGGCTATCAGGGCAGGGGCATGTGGCGACCGTAGCTCAGTTGGTTAGAGCGCCGGTTTGTGGTACCGGAGGTCGCGGGTTCGAACCCCGTCGGTCGCCCCATCATCCCTCCCAGGAATAGTTTCCCCGCGCCCGACAGGGGACCGAAATGACCGCTTTCTGGGCTGAGCCCGATTTTGACGCGCACGAATTGGTGCAACTGGTGCACGACCGGGCCAGCGGGCTTACGGCGATAATCGCGGTGCATTCCACCCATTGTGGCCCGGCGGCGGGCGGCACGCGGTTCTGGCATTACAATGATCCGGCCGGCGCGATCCGCGATGCGCTGCGGCTGTCGCGCGGGATGAGCTACAAGAACGCGATGGCGGGCCTTCCGATGGGCGGCGGCAAGGCGGTGATCCTTGCCGATGAACAGCGAATCAAGACCCCCGCAATGCTCGCCGCATTCGGCGATGCGGTCGAGGCGCTGGGCGGGCGCTATGTCACCGCTGAAGATGTCGGCATCACCGAAGCGGATATGGTCGCTGTGTCAAAGCGCACCGCGCATGTTTCGGGCCTGCCGGTGGCAGGCGAAGGCAGCGCGGGCGGCGATCCCGGGCCGTTCACCGCGTATGGCATTTACCTCGGCATCAAGGCTGCCGTCGCGCACAAGCTGGGCACCGAAAGCCTTTCGGGCGTCCATGTGGCTGTGCAGGGCACCGGCAGTGTCGGTGGCGGGGTTGCGCGGCTATTGGCGCAAGACGGGGCCAAGCTGACACTCGCCGATATCAACAGCGACCGTGCAGGCGCAATGGCGCAGCAATTGGGCGCCAAAGTGGTCAGCACCGATGCGATCATGAGCACGCCCTGCGATGTGTTCAGCCCCAATGCGCTCGGCGCTGTTCTGGATGATGACAGCATCGCCGCGCTTGATTGCGCGATTGTGGCGGGCGGCGCCAACAACCAGCTTGCCCGGGAAGAGCATGGCGCAGTGCTGGCGGCGCGCGGCATTCTGTATGCGCCCGATTACGTCATCAATGCAGGCGGGATCATCTCTGTCGCAACTGAATATCTCGCGCGTCGACAGGGCCGCACCGGCGATGTCGCCGAAGTGAACGCGCTGGTCGCGCAAATCCCCGGCAGGCTCGCCGCGATCTGGCATGAAAGCGAAGCCACCGGCATCTCGTCCGATGTGGTGGCCGATCGGATGGCGCAAAAACTGATTGGGCGCGGTTAAAGCGGCTCACTTGCCGGGAACGAATTAACCCATGCATGAATTGCAGTCTTGTCGGGATCGGGTGTAAGGCTACAAGCCCGGTCAGACACGAAACAACATGCACATTTACGCCAACCCAACCCGTTTTCTGTCACTGGCAAAGTGGCTGATGCCGCTCCTGTTCTGGAGCGGCCTGGTGCTGTCCGTCGGCGCGACGGTGTGGGGCCTGTTCGTGGTGCCGCCTGATCAGTTGATGGGTGAGACGGTGCGGATCCTGTTTATCCACGTGCCTGCTGCCTGGCTAGGCATGGGCGGCTGGGCGGGAATCGCGATATCCTCGGCGATGCTGCTGATCTGGAAACACCCGCTGGCCGCGATTGCCGCGCGCGCGATTGCGGTGCCGGGGATGGTGTTTTGCGCGATCTGCCTTGCCACTGGATCGATCTGGGGTCGGCCGACGTGGGGCACCTGGTGGGAATGGGATGGGCGGTTGACCAGCATGCTGGTGCTGTTGTTCCTTTACGCTGGCTATATCGCGTTGACGCAGGCGACCGCGCGCGAAGGGGGATCGGCCAAGATCGCGGCGATTTTTGGCATCGTCGGCGCGGTGAACGTGCCAATCATCAATCGCAGCGTGGTGTGGTGGAATTCGCTCCACCAACCACCCAGCATTACCGCGGGCAAAAGCGCGATTGATGCAACCTTTCTGGTGCCGCTGTTGGTGGCAGTCATCGGGTTTTCGCTGTTGTTCGGCGCGATTGTGCTGATGCGGATGCGCGCACTGATTGCCGAAGAACAGGTCGAAGCACGGCTGCGGCGGCGCGCGCTCGATGATGATGGGCCGGCAGCGGTCGCTCCGGTGATGGAGCAGGCGTGATGCGCGAACAGCTTGATCAGTGGGATTTTGTGATGCTGGCTTATGCCGTCGGCATTGCCGCGCTCACTGGATTGATCCTATGGGCATGGCGCGCGATGCGACGCGCCGAAACGCGGCGTGACGCTGCCCGGCGGCGTTGATTGAGGAACACCATGAAAGCCAAGCATCAACGCCTCATCCTCGTCATTGCCGCGCTGGTCGCGATACTTGGCGCGGGCATGATCGCGGCTTGGACGCTGCGCAATCAGGCGAATTATTTCTACCTGCCCGAACAGATGGCAGCCACGCCCCCGGCGCAGGGGCAGGCGGTTCGGCTGGGCGGAATGGTGAAGCCCGGATCGATCAAGACCGAAGCTGACGGTGTGACGGTCAATTTCATGGTCACGGGTAATAGCGAAGATGCGATCCCGGTGCGGTATAGCGGCATTCTGCCTGATCTGTTCGTCGAAGGTTCGGGCGTGGTCGCCGAAGGCAGTCTTGGCCCGAACGGCGTGTTCGTGGCCACCAACCTGCTCGCCAAGCATGATGAAAATTACGTCCCGCGCGAACTCGAAGGCATGGGGACCGAACAAGCGGCCAAGATGGCGGCCGATACCACGGTTGGGCTGACACAATGATTGCTGAAATCGGATTGGCTGCCCTGTGGCTCGCTGCGGCGCTGGCGGTATTGCAGATGGTCTCGGGCGGCTTTGCACTGCGAAGCGCGGCGGGTGAGGTCAACCCGCTGTCGATCTATGCGCGACCTGCCGCTGTGGTGCAGGCGTTCCTGGCGGTGCTGGCTTTCATGATGCTGCTGTGGGCGTTTGCGGTGAGTGATCTTTCGATCAAGCTGGTGGCCAATAACTCGCATTCGATGAAGCCGTTTATCTACAAGCTGAGCGGGACGTGGGGCAATCACGAAGGGTCGATGCTGCTGTGGGTCGGGGTGCTGGCGCTGTCGGGCGGGCTGCTTGCCGCATTTGAACGGCGACTGCCTGAACGCACAATGGGCGCGACGTTAGCGGTGCAGGGGTTTGTGGCGCTGGGGTTCTATGCCTTTCTGCTCTTGTCATCGAACCCGTTTGAGCGGTTGCCGGTGCCTGCGATTGAAGGGGTTGGCCTTAACCCGCTGCTGCAGGACATCGGCCTCGCGATCCATCCGCCGACGCTTTATGCCGGATATGTCGGCCTGTCGGTCGCTTTCAGTCTGGCGATGGGCGCGTTGCTGACCAATCAGGTCAACCCTGCTTTTGCACGCGTGATGCGCCCATGGGTGCTGGGCGCGTGGGTGCTGCTGACGCTGGGGATCACGGCGGGATCATACTGGGCTTATTACGAGCTTGGCTGGGGCGGCTGGTGGTTCTGGGATCCGGTCGAAAACGCCTCGTTGATGCCTTGGCTGGCGGCAACTGCGCTGATGCATTCAGTCGCTGTGCTGGCAGCACGCGATGCGCTGCGGACGTGGACGATCATGCTGGGCGTGCTGGCATTTTCGATGTCGATGCTTGGCACCTTTCTTGTGCGGTCGGGTGTGCTGACCAGCGTTCACGCTTTTGCGGTCGATCCCGAGCGTGGGGCTTTCATCCTTGGCCTGCTGGGGCTGTATATCGGCGGCGCATTCACGATCTTCGCGCTGCGTGCTGGCGCGGTCGCAGAAGGTAAGCGGTTTGCCGTTTCCAGCCGCGAAGGCGCGCTGGTTTTCAACAATGTGATGTTGTCGGCGATCCTTGCGATTGTGCTGCTGGGCACGCTGTATCCGCTGGTGACTGAGGCATTCGATGTGCGCGTGTCGGTTGGCCCGCCCTATTTCAACCCGGCTGCCGCAATCTTTGCGATCCCGATGTTCCTGGTGATGGCGGTTGGCCCACTGCTGCGCTGGAAGGAAGACAAGCCTGCGCGGTTGCAGTTTGAGGTGTCGCTCATCGCAGCGGTGCTGATTTCTGCGATAGCGCTGGTGTCGTTCGTTGGTGACATTCCGTTCCTGCCGCTGCTGGGCCTCGGCCTTGCTGCGGCACTGGCGGTGGCGGCGGTGCTGCCTTTGCGGGGGCGCAAACTGGCCCGCGTTCCGGTGGCGACGTGGGGCATGGTGCTGGCCCATTTCGGGGTTGCGGTTTCGCTGTTCGGGATGGCCTGCGAAGGCGCGTTCACGCAAGAACGGCTCGCCGCGGTCGCCCCCGGTGGCACCGAACAGGTCGGCGATTTCAGCGTGACCTTGCAAAGCGTCTCTCCTGTCGCCGGGCCGAACTGGACCGCGATCGAAGCGCGCATGGCGGTTAGCCGCGCTGGCGGGGAGCCGGTGATGCTTGCGCCGCAGGCTCGCAATTTCTGGTCACCCGCGCAGGCCACCAGCGAAAGTGCGCTGCTGACCCGCTGGGATGGCCAGCTTTACGTGGTGATGGGCAATCAGGCCGAAGACGGACGCTGGCAGATCCGCGTGTGGTGGAAGCCGTTTGTCACCTTCATCTGGTATGGTGGGATATTGATTGCTTTAGGCGGAATGCTGGCGGTTGCCGGGCGGGTGCGGGTCGATGTGAAGCGCCGCGCCGCTGTGAAAATGGGTGACGCGCGGCGTGCCGATCTTGAGGCGCTGAATCCTGCGCCGGTTCCGGCGGAGTAGCGCACCATGCGGTCACGCCTGATGCTGTGGGTGCCGCTCGCCCTGTTTGCGTTCTTCGTGGGCGTGGCGGGTTATATGCTGACGCAGCAAAAAAATCAGTTCGTCGAAAGCGCGATGATTGGCGAACCGCTGCCCGAATTTGCGTTGAAGCCTGCCTTTCCCGGGCTGCCGGGTGCGGCGCGCACTGATCTGACGGGCGGCAAGCCGCGCCTGCTCAACATCTGGGCGAGCTGGTGCCTGCCCTGCATTTCCGAAGCCCCGCAGCTTGAAGCCTTGCAGGCGCAGGGGGTCGAGATTGTCGGCATTGCGATCCGCGACCGGCCCGAAGATGTCGCCAATTTCCTCGCCCGCTATGGCAATCCCTATAGCCGGATCGGCGCGGATGACATTTCCGAGGTGCAACTGGCGATTGGTTCGTCGGGCGTTCCCGAAACCTTCGTGATCGATGCGTCGGGCATGATCCGTTACCAGCACATTGGCGATATCCGCGAAGATGACGTGCCACTGTTGCTGGCGGAACTGGAGAAGGCGAAATGATCCGCGCATTGTTCGCCGTGATACTTGCGCTTGTGGCTGTCCCACTGGCTGCTCAGGACACCATGCCCCCTGCGCCCTATGCTTATAATCAGCTCGACGATCCCCGGCTTGAAGCTGAGGCTGCGGCGCTGATGCACACTCTGCGCTGCCTCAAATGCCAGTCGCAAAGCATCGCCGATAGCGATGCGCCGATGGCAGGCGATATGCGCCATCAGGTGCGCAGCCGCATTCAGGCGGGCGAAAGCCCCGAAGCGATCCGTGCTTGGCTGATTGCGCGCTACGGCGACTATGTCAGCTATAATCCGACCGTCAGCGCGAGCACCTGGCCGCTATTTGCGATCCCGGTGTTGCTGATTCTGATTGTCGCGGCCGTGCTGCTGCGGCGACTGGGCAAGCGACGCTCCGATACGGAGGATGCCGCATGATCGGCGGTTGGCTGGCAGTGGGCGCCTTGGCGCTGGCGGCATTCGCGCTCGCTGTGCTGGCGCTGCGCCTGCCACGGCACGGCTTTGCGCTGTTCGGCGCGGTGCTGTTGATCGGGCTTGCTGGCTATGCGTGGCAGGGCAAGCCGGGCCAGCCCGCCAGCCCTGCTGCGTCCGCTGCCAACGCCAAGAAAAATGAGGGCGAAGCGATGGTCGAAGGCCGCGCCGCGCTGTTCGACCGGACCCGGCCGCCTCCTGCCTATCTGTTAACTTCGGATGCTTTTGCCCGGCGCGGGCAATTCGCCGATGCGGCGGCGCTGCTGCGCGGCGGCTTGGAGGCCAATCCCCGCGATCAGGAAAGCTGGCTTGCGTTGGGTATGGCGCTGGTTGGCCATGCCGACGGGTTTGTCACGCCGGCCGCCTTGCAGGCCTTCAGCCGCGCCAAAGCGATTGATCCGGCTCATCCGGGCGCTGAATATATCCTCGGCTATGCCTATTTGCGAAGCGGGGAAGTGCGCGCGGCGCGCAATGTCTGGGCGGGACTGGTCGAAAGTTCGCCTCCTGATGCGCCGTGGCGCGAGGGGCTGAAGGATGAAATCGCCCGGCTGGACGATATGATCGCGCGCGCGCCGATGCTGCAAGGTCAGTGACCACCACGGGACACCGCGCGGCGTATTGTTGCAGGTGCGAAGAGGGAGTGCTAGGCGCGCGGCCTTTCTTGCTTGAGTCGTTCGGGTGGGATGGGCAGTACCGACCAGACGGGAAATCCGATTGAGATGACCACCACCACCGCAACAGCATCCGATCACCCGCCAGCATCGCACGGTCACGGCCCCAAGGCCTCAACTCTCACGCTCGCCGTTGGCGCGGTTGGCGTGGTGTTCGGCGATATCGGCACCAGCCCGCTTTACGCTTTCCGCGAAACCTTTGCCTCGCACCACGGCGTGCCAGCAATCATGCCTGATGCCGAACATATCCATGGCGTGCTGAGCCTGGTGTTCTGGTCAATGATGATGGTGGTGACGGTCAAATATGTGATCACCATCATGCGCGCCGATAACAAAGGCGAAGGCGGCAGCCTGGCGTTGCTGGCCTTGATCCGGCGCGCATCGGACAACCGCCGGTGGACCGCGCCGCTGATTCTGCTCGGAGTGTTTGCCACCGCGTTGTTCTATGGTGACAGCATGATCACCCCGGCGATCTCGGTGCTGTCTGCCACCGAAGGTCTGCAATATATCGTTCCCGGTTTCAAACCGTGGATCGTGCCGACGGCGGTTGCGATCCTGTTTGGCCTGTTCGCGATCCAGTCGCGCGGATCGGGCAAGGTGGGCAAGCTGTTCGGCCCGATCATGCTGACCTATTTCGGGATGCTGGCAGTACTTGGCGTGATGCACCTGTCGGCCAATCCGGCGATCATTCTGGAAACAATCAACCCGCTCAACGCGCTTCGGTTTTTCCAGGCGGATGGCTTCACCGCCTTTGTCGCGCTGGGCAGCGTTGTCCTTGCCGTGACCGGGGCAGAGGCGCTGTATGCTGACATGGGCCATTTCGGGCGCAAGCCGATCGGGCTGTCGTGGATCAGCTTTGTGTTCCCGGCGCTGATGCTCAATTACATGGGGCAGGGCGCGATGATCCTGTCGCAGACCTCGCCCGAGGCGGCCGCGGCACTGGTGAAGGATCCGTTCTTCCTGATGATCCCCGATATCGTGCGCGTGCCGGTGATTATCATTGCGTTGCTGGCCACCATCATCGCCAGTCAGGCAGTGATTTCAGGCGCGTTCAGCCTGACCCAGCAGGCGATCCAACTGGGCTTTATCCCGCGCATGGAAATCCGCCACACCAGCGCTTCTGCCGCCGGGCAGATTTATATCCCGATGATCAATTGGGGCCTGATGGTGATGGTGATCCTGCTGGTATTGTTCTTCCAGTCATCCAGCAACCTTGCGGCGGCCTATGGTATCGCGGTGACCGGCGCGATGTTTATCGATACGCTGCTGCTGGCCGCTGTGCTGTTCTCATTATGGCGTTGGCCTGTGTGGAAGGCGCTGCCGCTGGTGGCTGTCTTCCTGATTGTCGACATCGCCTATTTCGGCGCGAACTTGATCAAGGTGCCCGCCGGCGGGTGGGTGCCGCTGCTGATCGGGTTCATCATCTTCACGCTGCTGACCACATGGTCACGCGGACGCGAATTGATGCGCGCGAGCATGACCGAAGGGTCTCTGCCAATCGAGATTTTCGCCAAGAGCGCGCAAAACAGTACGACCCGTGTGCCGGGGACAGCGATATTCATGGCATCGACCAACACTGGCGTGCCATCGGCGTTGCTGCACAATATCAAGCATAACAAGGTGCTGCACGAACGCATCCTGATCCTGACGGTTGCGGTGCAGGATGTGCCCTACCTTGAATCGATTGAGCGGTATTCCTGCAAAGAACTGGGCAACGGATTTTACCGGGTAACGATCCGCTGCGGCTTCCTTGAAGAAACCGACGTGCCTAAACTGCTGCGCTCGCTCGACCTGTGCGGTGCGCCGTTCGACATGATGCAGACCAGCTTTTTCCTGTCGCGCCAGACGCTGCTTGCATCGTCCAAACCGGGGATGGCGATCTGGCGTGAGAAACTGTTCGCTTGGATGCTGCGCAACGCGGCGAGCGCAATGGAATTCTTCCGCCTGCCAACCAACCGGGTGGTGGAATTGGGGAGCCAGGTGGAGATTTAGGCCGTGAAGCTAGGCCCTTACAATACCGACGCGAGCAAGACGCTCGAGCAGCTGACCGGGGTGGATTGGGGTGACCTCGGCAGCGCCTCCACACACATGGTAAAAACGATCATTCGCGCCGGCAAAAAACCGCTCGACACTTTGAATGGTGAAGAAATTTGGCTGCTTGTCTCCCAGCAGGAAGGATTGCCATTCATCCTCGATCTCGTGTGGCCCGTGATCGAGCGAGATCCCTTGTCCTACTTCGATAAGTATGAGGGCGATGTGCTTTCGAGCTTGCTGAAAGCGCCTGAGGCGATTTGGGCGAAGCGACCGGAATATCGAGCCGAACTGGAGAGCTTGAAGCAACGCGCGCTCAATGCTCCCGACTCCACAAACGATATGTTCCGGGAGACGCTCGCGCGCTGATCAGCTTCTCAGCTTCCCGTCGGAGGTTCGTCCTTCAGCACCTCGTCGCGGTCCTCAAAGCTCAGCCCGTGCTTCAGCAGCATCGGGATCTGGCTGAAGGTGAACAGGAAGGTCAGCGGCAGGAACACCCACAGCTTGGCCCACAGCCAGCCTTCGAAATCCAGCTGCGCGCGCAGCACTTCGTTCAGCACCGCCAGCAGCAGGAAAAACACCCCCCAGTTGCGCGACAGCTTGAGCCATCCCGCGTCCGACAGCCCCTCAAACGCGGCTTCAAGCAGGATTTTAAGCAGTGCGCGGCCCGCAAACACCCCGCCCAGCAGCACTACGCCGAACACTGCGTAGATGATGGTCGGCTTTAATTGCACGAAGGTCGGGTCGCCAAAGAAAATGGTAAGGCTGCCAAAGCCAACAATCAGCGCGGTCGAAAACCACAGCATCGGGGAAACCTTGCCCAGCCGCCATTTCGAGATGATCAGCGCCGCCACTGCTGCAAGCATGAAAGCGCCGGTGCCATTGATGATCGCGCCAAGCTCGCCCGCCGGGTTGGGTTTGTCCGGTGCGCTCCAGCGATAAACGCCGAGGAACACCAGCAGCGGCCCGTAATCTACTGCAACGCTGATCCAGCTGGAGGCGGCTTTTTTGCCTTCGGTCTCGCTCATTACGCCACTCCTGCGATCACGCGCGCGACCAGATCGGGATCGAACGGGCGCAGGTCTTCCATTTTCTCGCCCACGCCAATCGCGTGGATCGGCAGGCCGTATTGTTCCGCCGCTGCGACCAGCACCCCGCCGCGCGCGGTGCCATCAAGCTTGGTCATGATCAGGCCAGTCACGCCGGCGACTTCCTTGAACACGTCAATCTGGGCGAGCGCGTTCTGGCCGTTGGTGGCATCCAGCACGAGCACCACGTCATGCGGCGCTTCGGGGTTTAACCGCCCCAGAACCCGGCGAATTTTGGCCAGTTCGTCCATCAGTTCAGTCTTGTTCTGAAGGCGTCCGGCGGTGTCCACGATCAGCGCGTCAATCCCGGTGTCGGTCGCCTGTTTGACGGCATCGAAC
>JANQTR010000215.1:20651-34693 GCA_030731635.1 Erythrobacter sp.
ATCGTGACGGATCCCGCACGGGCTCAGCCGATGCGGATCGCCGCCTTCCGGGCCGCGCACCAGATCAACCCCGATGCGGCCCGCCCAGGTCGCCAGCTGGCCGATCGCGGCAGCGCGGAAGGTGTCGCCTGCTGCCAGCAGCACGCCGTAATCATCCTCGGTAAACAGATGCGCCAGTTTGGCGATGGTGGTGGTCTTGCCGCTGCCATTGACCCCGATCACCAAAATCACCTGTGGGCGCGGGAAAGCGGTGATCTCAAGCGGTTTGGCGACCGGGCGCAGGATTGCCGCGATTTCCTCAGCCACCGCTTCGCGCAGTTCGCGGGTGGTGATTTCGAGCCCGAAACGCTTGTCCGATAACCGCGCACGGATCCGCCCAGCGGCTGCCGGGCCGAGATCGGACATGATCAGCGCATCCTCAACCTCGTCGAGTGTTGCGTTATCAAGCTTGGCCCCGCCGCCGATCACCGGCAGGCTGGCGCCAAGCTTTTCTGATGTCTTGGCAAAGCCGCCCAGCAGACGCTGGCTCCAGCTGGTTTCACTCATTTGAGCAGGCCTTCCTCAACCTGTTGCACCGTCACGTCGATCACTTCGCCCGCCGGAGTAGCAGGCGGCAGCGCGACGCGGGCGTAATTGGGAGCATAGCCGGTGCCGTCGCGTTCGGCGAGGACAGGCAGGGTTTCGCCCACAAGACTGGCAAGCCACGTGGCCCGGCGCGCGGCGGCGCGGGCGCGCAGATCAGCCGCACGGGCCTTCACCACATCGCGGGCCAGTTGCGGCATCCGCGCCGCAGGCGTCCCAGGGCGCGGTGAGAAGGGGAAGATGTGCGCGTGAACGATATCCAGATCATCGATGATGCTGATATTATCCGCGTGGTGCGCCGCACTTTCAGTCGGGAAGCCTGCGATCAGGTCTGCCCCGATGGCGATGTCAGGGCGCACTGCCTTCAGCCGGGCAACAAGGTCTAGCGCATCGGCACGGCTGTGGCGGCGCTTCATCCGTTTGAGGATCAGGTCGGCGCCGTGCTGCAACGATAGATGCAGGTGCGGCATCACCCGGACTTCGTGAGCCAGCAGTTCGAACAGCGCCGGATCAATCTCCACCCCGTCGACCGATGACAGGCGCAGGCGGGGAAGGGCGGGGAATTCTTGCAGAATCGCGCTGACCAACACGCCAAGCCGGGGCGCGCCGGCCAGTTCCTGACCCCAGCTGGTCAGGTCGACCCCGGTGAGCACGATCTCCCTGGCACCCACTGCAAGGTGCGCCTCTACCTCGCGCAGCACTTCGGGCACCGATGCCGAGCGGCTTACGCCCCGGCCTTGGGGAATCACGCAAAAGGTGCAGGCATGGTCGCAGCCGTTCTGCACGCCGATAAATGCGCGGGTACGGGCGGGGGCAATGGGCGCAGTGTGCGCCGCGACGTTCCAGCTGCGCGGATCGAGTTTCGCCGTGTTGGCGATCAGCCCGTCTACTTCGTCCATCGCACCGATCTGTGCGCGGTCAATTTCCGCTGCGCAGCCGGTGACCACCAACCGTGCGCCGGGATAGTCGCGGCGCGCGCGCCGGATGGCCTGCCGCGTCTGGCGCAAGGCTTCGCCCGTGACTGCGCAGGAATTGATCACCACCAAATTCTGTTCAGCAGCCAGCATCACGCGCATCTTCTCGCTCTCAGCGATGTTCATGCGGCATCCCAAGGTGATGATGGTGGGTTCCAGACCGGTCGGCGCGTTCACGCGTAATCGGCCCAATCGAAGGTGCCGCGAAAGCTTTCGGTCGCAGGCCCGCTCATCGCAATCGTGCCGCCCGGCTGCCAGCCGATGACAAGATCGCCGCCGGGCAGGGTGACCCGCACCGGGCTGGCCACCAAGCCGCGCCGGATCGCTGCGACCGCGGTGGCGCAGGCCCCCGTGCCGCACGCCCGTGTCAGCCCCGCGCCGCGTTCCCACACCCGCAGTTTCAGGTGATCGGGCCCGGCAAGGCTGGCGACGTTGACGTTGACGCGTTCGGGAAACAGCGGATCGTGTTCGATCACCGGGCCGAGTGTTTCGAGCGGCACCGCATCGGCATCTTCAACGAAGAAAATCACATGTGGATTGCCGACATTGACAGCCATCGGCTGGCTGAGATCATCCCAGGCAACCGGCATTGCCGCGCTATCCATCGGATAGGCCAGCGGGATCGCGTCCCAATCAAACCGCGGCGCCCCCATATCGACCCGCGCGCCGCCTGCCAGCGGTTCAAGCGCGATCGGCCCGCCAGCGGTTTCGATCGTGACAGGCGCACCATGCAGCAACGCCACTGCGCGTGCGGCATTGCCGCAGGCTTCCACTTCGCCGCCATCCGCATTGAAAATTCGCATCGTAAAGGCGTGAAGCTCACTCGGCTCAAGCAGCACCAGCTGATCAAAGCCGACACCCGTGTGACGATCTGCGAGCGCGCGTGCCACTTTCGGCGTCATCTGCGGTATTGCAGCCGCACGCGCATCCAGCACGACAAAATCATTGCCGAGCCCATGCATCTTGATGAAAGGAATATGCACCGCCATGGCGCCGCATCTATGCACCGCTGATCGCCGCGTCCAGCCCCGTGCGCCTGTGGATCAGCGGTTGTGCAGGATCAGGCGCTGCGCGACCGGGCCTGCGCGCTGTGTGCTGGCTGGGCCACCTCTGTTGGCAAAGTTGTGTCGGTGGCACCGGGCAGCAAGCCTGCCGCCTTCAAGCGTTTGCGCACCGCTTCGGCATCTTCGGGCTGGCCATAGAGGTAGCCTTGCGCTTTCAATCGGCCCATTGCTTTCAATGCCTTGAGCGTTTCTTCATCCTCGACACCTTCGGCCGTCAGAGGCAGGTCAAGCCCGCGTCCCAGCGCAACAATCGCCTCGACAAGAGTCGATTTGCGGCCCGGTTCGCGCAGTTCGGCAACGAAGCTACGGTCAATCTTGATCCGGTCAAACGGCAGGCTGCGCAGCTGTTCAAGGCTGGAATAGCCCGTGCCAAAATCATCAAGGCTGATTTGCACGCCCTGATTGCGCAAGCTTGTGATCATGGATCGCACCAGCCCGATATTGTCGTGCAGGCAGCTTTCGGTGATTTCGATTTCCAGCCGTTGGGGCGGGAAATTGGCTTCGACCAGTCGCTTCAACAGGCGTTGCGCAAACCACGGATCGCGCAGCTGCATCGGCGAAATATTGATCGATAGCGTCAGGCTGTCATCCCATTCCCGCGCATCGGCAAAGGCCAGCTCCATCAGCTTTTCCGACATTTCGGTAATCAGTCCGATTTCCTCGGCAATCGGCACGAAGATTTCGGGGCTGATCAGGCCAAGCTTGGGTGAGCGCCAGCGTGCCAACATTTCAAAGCCCACCAGCGCGCCCGATTGCACATCGATCTGCTGTTCGTAAAACGGCACGAATTCGCCTTTGGTGAGGCCTTGGCGGATCCCGACTTCGAGCTGATTGCGAAACTTGAGCTCGTGCTCCATCCCGGTTTCGAACCAGAAATAGCGGTTCCGGCCCTGTTTTTTGGCGTGATACAGCGCCATGTCGGCGCGGTGCATCAAGGATGCGGCATCGATCGATGCGTCAACGTTGCCGGTTGCATCGTGATCAGCGACGATCCCGATCGACATTGTCAGTTCAATCGTCACTTCGGGAAGCTGGAACGGCTGCGCCATGCGTTCGAACAGGCGGATCACCAGATCATCGACGCGTTCGGCGTTCCCTGCGGGATAGGCTATGACAAACGCGAATTCATCGCCGCCCAGCCGGGCCAGACGCGCATCATTCGGCAGCATCGCCCGCACCCGGTCGCACAGCATCACCAACACCGCATCGCCTGTGGTATGGCCATGCATATCATTGATCTGTTTGAAGTTATCCAGGTCGACCATGCAATAGGCGATAGCATCACCGCGGGCTGCTGCGCGTGCGCGGAGGTCTTCGGTCGCGGCGACCATGCTACGGCGGTTGAGGCATTGGGTCAGTGGATCGGTTGCCGCCAGCACCTGGGCGCGCTGCTCTGCCTTACGGCGCTCGCCAATTTCCCGGGTCAATTCGCGGTAACGACGCCAGCCAAAGATGATCAGCGCGATATTGAGCAGCAGCGCATTGACCAACAGCATATCAGGCTTGCTATTATGGGATAACAGCGCGCCGACCGCCTGCGGCAAGACCGATCCGCCGGTTCCCACCAACAGGATGATCGCCGCAATTGCGATTCCGAGCGCGATGATGTCGCGATCTGCGGTTTCCAGTCGGATGTCTGGTTCGTGATCGGTCAAAATCTGGGCCCCATGCAAATGACGCAAATGGTGCTACCATCCGCGACCTGAGCAATTCATCGCAGATCACCCTAAACATCGGGTTAATGCCTTAAGACGGCCATTTGCAGAGGCGTAGCAATAAGCCGTACTGCAATCAGGGGCTTGGCGCAGGGCGGCACACCGGGCTATCGCAGCCGCACAATCGCAATGGAGCGCGCGCAGCATGGCCTATTGGCTGATGAAATCCGAACCCTTCAAATACAGCTGGGATGATCTAGTGACGGAAGGCGAGGGCACGTGGGATGGGGTGCGAAACTATCAGGCGCGCAACAACCTCGCCGCCATGCAGGTCGGGGACGAAGCGTTCTTCTACCACTCGCGCGAGG
The DNA here is from genome assembly GCA_030731635.1 of Erythrobacter sp. GTDB lineage: Bacteria > Pseudomonadota > Alphaproteobacteria > Sphingomonadales > Sphingomonadaceae > Erythrobacter. The sequence continues at coordinate 25,295 of JANQTR010000215.1, forward strand.
GGTTGGAGATTGTCGGCATCTGCACCGTCAGCGTCGCCGGGATCACCGACCCGACCGATGAAACCGGCAAATGGGCGGCCGTGAAAGTGAAGCCCAAGGAAAAGCTCGCCCGGCCGGTCCCGCTGACTGCGATCAAGGCTGAGCCACGTTTGGCCGAGATGCAGCTGATCCGCCAATCGCGGCTGTCTGTATGTGCTATCGCGCCTGAGGAGTGGCAGGTGATCTGCGAAATGGCACTGGAGTGAGAGCGCGATAAGAACGCCCCATCGCGGCTTAGGCACCGTCCATCCCGGCCAACGGAACGATTGGCCCAAGGGGCCGTTGGTTCTATGAAAAGGCAATAAAAACATTGCCTTCAGCATAGGAGAGCACCCATGGGTGAACTAACCGACAAGATCAAGGGCACAGTCAAGGAAGCGCTAGGCGAGGCCAAGCAGCATTCGAACGACCCCGAAACCCGCGCCGAGGGCACGATGGATAAGCTGGACGGCAAGATTGATAAGGCCAAGGGCAGCGTCAAAGGCGCTTTCGGCGACAAGATCTAACGCGGGCGCAATTGCTCGCTGCAAAGGCCGCCTCCTAAACCGGGGGCGGCCTTTGGCGTGTCAGATTGTCATGCGGTCAGGTCGCCATGGCCCGCGCGCGCAGCCCGGTGATGGTTGCGCCGCTAGCCGCGATGCGTTCCAGATCGGTCTTGACGTGGATCAGGCGCAGCCCCGTGCGGATGTTCGCGTCGGCTAAGGCGGCGGTGAATTCGGCCGTCGTCTCAGCCGTCGCACTCCATGACCCATAGGCCGCGCCAAGCGCAGCAAAATCGGGGTTCACCAGCGTGGTGGCGGAAACGCGGCCCGGATATTCGCGCTCCTGATGCATCCGGATCGTGCCGTAGGCGCCGTTATCGATCACCACCACGATAAGGTTGGCGCCATGTTGCACCGCGGTGGCGAGTTCTTGCCCGTTCATCAGGAAATCCCCGTCGCCCGCCACGGCGACCACGGTGCGTTCGGGAAACCGCAGCGCGGCAGCTATTGCTGCCGGCACACCGTAACCCATCGCGCCGCAGGTTGGGGCAAGCTGTCCGGGATAAGCGCTGTAGCGCCAGTACCGGTGCCACCACCCGGCGAAGTTCCCCGCGCCATTGGCGATGATGGTATCAGCAGGCAGGGTTTCGCGCATCGCCGTGACGCAGGCGGCCAGATCCAGCGCGGCCACAGACGGCGAAGGCGTTGCCCACTCCAGCCATTCGCGGTGTGCCTCGGCCCCGGCGGCAAACGGGATCACACTCGCATCTTCCCACAAGGCAGCGCATTCGGCGAATTCATCGACCCCGCAGCATAGCGTCAGATCAGTGCGATAGACCCGGCCCAGTTCTTCGGGATCGGGGTGGATATGCACGAGTAACTGATCCGGATGCTCCAGCGTCGGGACGGTATAACCATCGGTGGTTGCTTCGCCCAAGCGCGCGCCCACTGCGATAATCAGGTCAGCATTGCGCACCCGTTCCAGCAGTTTAGGGTTGGGGCCGTAGCCAAGGTTGCCAGCATAGACCGGGCTATCAGGCGCAATCGCATCCTGACGTCGGAACGCGGTTGCGATCGGAAGGCCAATCCGTTCGGCAAACGCCTGAAAATATTCGCGCGCTTTGGTGTTCCAGCCTGCGCCGCCGATGATTGCCACCGGGCTTGCGGCATCGGCGATCAGATCGAACAGCGCCTGCATCGCATCGGGGCAGGCGGCCTGGGCTGTGCGTGTGACGAAGGGGCGGGGTGTGATGCCCGAGGGTACCTGTTCTACCAGCATATCTTCGGGCAGCGCGAGCACCACTGGACCCGGCCTGCCATTGATCGCCACCGCATAAGCTCGCGCAATGTATTCGGGAATGCGCGTAGGATCGTCGATCCGCGCCGCCCATTTGCAAATCGGTACGAAAAATGCCGCGAAATCGACCTCTTGAAACCCTTCGCGCCCCTGCATCGGGCGCGCGACGTCGCCGACGAACAGGATCATCGGCTGCGAATCCTGATGCGCGACATGGACCCCGATGCTGGCATTGGTCGCGCCCGGCCCGCGGGTGACGAAGGCTACGCCGGGACGGCCTGCTCCCGCTGCCCCCATCGCCCCATCCGCACAGGCCATGAACGCCGCCCCGCCTTCCTGCCGGCATGTCACCACGTTTATCTCGGGCCGATCGGGCAGCGCATCCAGCACCGCCAGGAAGCTTTCGCCCGGCACGGTGAAAATACGATCGCACCCCTGTTCGGCAAGACAATCGACCAGCAGTGCAGCGCCGCTGCGCGTAGGATCTGGGCGCGTGGAATCAGGCACGTGATACTCTCCCGTCGTGTCAGGACGCCTCTACAACCGAGCCGGGGGCGGCGCAAACCTGCGCTGCATTAAGCCTTTCAGCAACGAGTGTCCCATGCTGTGACAGTTCGGGCGAGGGCAGTTCCAAAAGGTTAAGAAAGCGTTAAAACCGGTGCCATGACCAGCGCCAGCTTGACCAGTGATCTGATCACCCGCCCGCGCGGCGATGAACAGCGTCGCCGCAGCCTTGTTCTCACTGATGAGAGCGCCCGCCACCCGCTTCGCGCGCTATTGCCGCCGCATGTGAAGCGCGATCTGATCCCGATTCCGGCGGAAAGCCTGTGGCGGCTGACGATGGCCGATGTGCGCGGCGTCGCCAGCACCTATGTGGCGACGACGGCCGCAATCCTCGCCTTTATTCTTTAAGGATTTTCCGGCCCGCGCAACGCTTCGGTCGCGTGAAGCTTGCGCGCCAATTGCGCCGAGAACACGCACAGGATCAGGCTCAGCAGCAGCTGTTCTTCCAGCGGAATGCCGAAATAGCCAAGCGCGCCTGCAACCCCGGCTCCCACCACCATGAATAGCGACGAGATGAAGTTGTTCGCTGCGACCGAGCGCGATGCCTCGCTCTTGTCGACCCGCGTTGTCAGGAAGGCATAAAGCGGCACGACGAACATGCCGCCTGCGATTGCGATCAACAACAGATTGGCGGTCAAAGCCAGCGCCAGCGGCTGGCGGAGGAATTCGGTCACCGTGAACAGGTCGCCCGCAGGCGTCAGGTCCCACATCCGGCACAGCAGGTAGAAGGTGATCAACAATCCCCCCAGCACGATCACCGATCGCGCCGAATAGCGCGCCGAGATATCGCCCTTCAGCAGGGCGTTGATCGATATTGATCCAATCGCAATCCCGGCGGAGAAGGCAACCAGCAAGACGGCCGCGACCTGTTTGTCGGCCAGCAACACATTCTTGGCGAGCGGGATGAATTGCACTGAAAGGATCGCCGCGATGGCCCAGAAATAGCTGATCGCCAGCACCGAATAGCGCAGTTCAGGATTGCTCATCGAAAAGCTGATCAGCGATTTTGACGCGCGGATCGGGTTCCAGTCGACCTTGACGTCGGTGGTTTGGGCAGGCGCGGGCGGCACCCAACGGCACACGACATAGCCGATCAGCGCAATCACGATCACCCCAATCGTGCTCGCCATGATTGGCATCGCTCCGCCCAGAATCATCCCGACCAGAATCGCCAGATAGGTGCCCGCCTCGACCAGCCCAGTGCCTGCCAGGACCTCATCTTTGTTGAGGTGCTGGGGCAGGATTGCGTATTTGATCGGCCCGAAAAACGTCGAATGCACCCCCATCGCAAACAGTGCGACGAACATCAGCGGAATGGCGAATGTGTCCACCGAAATTCCGCGCGCCGCCATTATCAGCCCGGTCGCACCGATGCTCATGATCCCGATTTCGGCCAGCTTGATCAGGCGGATAATCTTGGTCTTGTCGCGCATGTCAGCCAGTTGCCCGGCGGTTGCGGAAAACAGCACGAAGGGCAGCACGAACAGCGCCGTGGCGATCCCGCTGATCAAGGTCTCCGTCTCAGGCGAATCATACACCTGATAGACGACGAACAGCACCATTGCGTTCTTATAGAGATTGTCATTCAGCGCATTCAGCAGCTGGGTCAGGAACAGCGGCAGAAATCGCCGCTGGCGCATCAGGTTGGTCGAAGTGGTCATGCCATGATTACGCCAATGGTTCCCCGTGTCTTACCCGCGACATAGCGCCGGTGCGCGCTTTCACAAGAGCGCAGCGCCAATCAGGCTATCCCGAGTATGTTGAGCGTGAGGGGTTTTGCAGCGGTTAATGCCGCGCTACAGCAGCGACCAACCATGTCGAGCCTGCCCAACATCCTCACCCTGTCGCGCATTTTTGCGGTGCCGTTGCTGGCGTTTTTCCTGTGGTGGCCCGAATGGCGGCTGGGCTATCTGATCGGGTTCGTGCTGTATTGTATCATCGCGATCACCGATTTCCTTGATGGTTATCTGGCGCGTGCGCAGGGGACGGTGTCGAAGCTGGGCGTGTTTCTCGATCCGATTGCCGACAAAATCATGATCGCAGCGGTCATTCTGGTGCTGACGGCACAAGGATATTTGCGCGGACCCTATGCGGGCGATGTGCATGTGATCGCGGGTTTGATCATTCTGATGCGCGAGATTGCGGTTTCGGGACTGCGCGAATTTCTGGGCGGGATTCAGGTGTCGGTCCCGGTGTCGAACCTTGCCAAGTGGAAAACCACTTTTCAGCTGGTTTCAATGGGCGCGCTGATCCTTGGCGGGGCGGTGCATGGGCCGCCGTGTCAGGCGGTGGGCCACGCGTGTTCAACCATCGCGCAAAGCTGGGTGCATCTGGTCGGGCTGGTCGCGCTGTGGGCTGCCGCGGTGCTGACCTGTGTGACCGGGTGGGATTACCTGCGGGTCGGCTTGAAGCATATGGATTGAGGGAGCGGGGGCTATTCAGCCCGCTGCTTTATGATCGCCAACACATTGTCCTGCACATCGCCGAGCATGATTTCGCCCCACCAGCCCAGATACCATCCTAACCGGCTGCGCATCCGGTAGGTGGTGTGCAGCGTCAGGCGCACGCGATCATCGCCCACGGCCTTGATCTGATAGCCGCCGCTGGCAATCTTGAGCACCGGCCCATCGGGCGCGATGTGGCGATCGGTGTAGGCTTGAACAGAATCGTCGGGAAAGGCGAAATCCCATGCAATCGCCTTGCCGGGGATAAGCTTGGTAATCCGTTCCTCAAACCGGATGTCGCGTCCCCACTGTGCCTCGCGCACCAGCCCGCCTGCGCGCTTGACCAAGCGCGCTTCGCTGGGGCGGGGAATACCGGCCCAATCATGGGTGAAGGTCGGTTTGCCTTCACCAGTATCTATTGCGGGGATGCTGATCAGCAGCGGCCACACCGCGTCGGCGCTGGCAGCAATCGTCACTTCGCGCACAACAACGCGTTCTTGCCATGCAGGCGGGCTGGCTTCCTCGGCATAGATCAGCGCGAAGGGAAGGGTGAGCAGAGCGACGACGTTCGCCCGGGGCATTTCCCTTTGCCCTTGGCGGCGGCGGATCAGGTAGGCAGCAAGCCCGCCGCCTAGCCCCGCGGCTAACCAGAACGGCAGCGCCATCAGGATACACACCAGCCCTTCGGCCAATTTAAAATAGACGAAAGGAAAAATCACCGCGAACAGGATTAGCGGGGCAAAGATGCAACCGGCCGAATTGAAGAGCCGCAAGCCCGCCCCTGTGACAAGCCCGCCCAGCGCGAACGGGATCATCATCAGAAACCCAAAACCAGCAATAGACGTTTCCAGCGCCCCGGTGTTCAACAGCAGCACCCCCGCCAGCATGCATGCCAACATCGCCAGCAGAAACCCCAACCCGGCTGGCGGTTGCCTGAGGCTGGGTCTGGGTGTGCTTTTAGGTGTGTCGCTCATCCTTCATGGATGGCCAGAATTGTGCCGAAAATCCAGCCGATTCAGCAAGCCCATGCCTATGCGGTTAGCCGGCTTGCACGGCGAGATTGCCGCGCTGTTCGCCAATCGCGGCGGTCGCGCGGGTTTCGGCTTTGGCTTGATACAAGGCGCGATCAGCGAAATTGAACAGGTCGTCGGCGGTCGCGCCGTCAGAAGGCCACTGCGCCACGCCGATGCTGGCGCTGACGTTGATGGGTATGCCTTCGATGATATGCGGACGCACCAGCGATATCAGGATTCGGTCAGCAATGGCCGCAGAGATCAACGGCGATCCGGGCGGCAACAGTACGGCAAATTCATCGCCGCCCTGTCGCACTGCCAGACCATCATCGCCCAGGCACTCACGCAGCCGATCGGCCACGGAACTCAGCAGCTTGTCGCCAAAGGCGTGGCCGAACTGGTCATTGACCGGCTTGAAACCGTCGAGATCAAGCACTGCCAGCTTGAACGGCTGCGCGTCCTGCCGGGGCTTTACCAGATCGGCAATCCGCGCATCCAGCGCGCGGCGGTTAGCCAGCCCTGTCAAAGGATCGGTATTGGCAAGATCGCGAGTCTGCTTCTGCAATTGCAGCAGATCAACCAGCATCGCATGGCCCTGCATGATGAACCGGATCAGAATTGCGGTGGCCAGCATCAGGCTGGTCGCCGCCGCCATTTCTGCTGGGTTGGCGGATGACAGCATCAGCGCCGAAATCGGCACCACCCCGATCACCAGATTGAGAATTGCGGCAAAGCGGATCGATGACAGGCAGTATGCCGTGGCGAGCGAACCCATTGTCAGGATCATCGCAAAGCTGGCGTGATTTTCGGGCGGAGAACCTAGCCAATTGATCACGGCCCACGCGCTGCACATGATCCCGACCAAGCCTGAAACGCGGCTGGTCTTATTCACGATCAACCGCGCGCGGCGCAAGCTCATTGTGCGCTGGCGGCTCTGCCAGTTTTCAAGCAGACCGAGCAAACACAGCATGGCCAGGATACCGGGCAAACCAAATCGCACAAACCAATGCACATCGGCTGCGCCCGCCCACGCCGCCGTCGGCGTGGTGGCAAGCAGCATCAGATACATCATCGAAGTCTGCGTCTCGACCCGCTTGGCTCGCAGCATTGTGAAATCATCCCGGATCGCATCCGGAATAGGTGGCATAAGCTGCTGGCGCAGGCTGGAAAGGACCCCGATCATGTCCGCGTGATTAGAGCAAAAAGGGTAAAATGGATGTTAACGCAATTTCATTAAATTCTAACGAGAACAGTATTTTGATGCTGAAAGTTAAGATGGGGATGACGGAAAATTAACCACTGCGCGCCTAGCCCTTGCGCCAATTACAGAGCAAGGAGCGCCCCAATGAGCATGCAAGCACCCATCTCCCCTGTGGCAGGTTCATTGGCCGCGCCCGTCCCATCCGCTACGCCCACTTTGCCGCAGCGCGATACCCCTGCAGGCCAAAACGCGCGCGCGGCCCAGCTGGCGGCCAGCCGCACGACATACGTGTGGGATACCGCAGTGCCGACGCTGCCGGGCGTGCCGCTGGCGGCAAGCGTTCCTGCGGACAACTTGCCGACCCTTGCGTGGTGGGCGCTGCTGATTGATGTGAGCCTGAAGATTGTGCGCAATGCGCTGGCAGTGAAGCTGGGCGGGGTCGATCGCGGTGAGATCGATAGTCCGCGCGCCAAGTTTGAAGCCGCGCTGGCCGAATGCGACGCCATTGAAGCGCATACGGCCGCGTTGGTTGCACCGCCGCAGTCTGCACATGACAGCTTCCTTGGCCATCTGGTTGCCGATCTGGAAGCTGCCGTTGCCCATGCCGAGCGAGAGGCGAAGATCACGGCACTAAAAGGCCACAAGGCACGGCTTGAAGAGCTGATGAAGATTGATGACGCCGAAGGGCTGGGTGGTTCCGTGTCCGCCACCCTAAATGCTTATCGCGCCTTGTTTGATACGCTGCCGCTGCCGGAGATTGCCTGGACGTTTCAAGATGATGCCGAATTTGCCGCACTGCGGGTTCAAGGGCCCAATGCGATGCTGATCGAGGCTGTCGGCGACGCGCTGCCCGCCAATGTCTCACTCTCACCAGCGCAATATGCTGCTATTGTGAATGGCGATACGCTTGATGCGGCGCTGGCCGAGGGGCGTCTGTTCAAACTCGACTACGAAGTTCTCGGCGCGCTTGATCCGGGCACCTGGGGCGGGTTGGCGAAGTATGTCTGGCAGCCGATCGCGCTGTTCGCGGTGCCGCCGGGCGGGGCGAGCCTTGTGCCGGTAGCGATTCAATGCGGGCAAGACCCGGACGAATGGCCGATCATTACCCCGACGGCGGTCGCCGCCGATCAGTGGGGCTGGGAAATGGCCAAGCTGATCGTATCGGTCGCTGATGGCAATTATCACGAACTTGTCGCGCATCTGGGACGAACCCATCTGGTGATCGAAGGCGTGGCGATGGCCACACACCGCCACTTGGCCACCGTCCACCCGATCTGGGCACTGCTGGTGCCGCATTTTGAAGGCACATTGTTCATCAACGAGGCCGCCGCCACGTCGCTGATCGCGGCTGACGGCCCGATCGACCACATTTTTGCAGGCACCATCCAATCGACGCAGGCGTTGGCGGTTGCAGCGCGGCTTGATTTTGATTTCACCGCTAAAATGCTGCCGCATGATCTGGCTGCGCGCGGGGTCGGGCCGGGGTCTGCCTTGGCCGATTTCCCCTACCGCGATGATGGTCTGCTCGTTTGGGAGGCGATCCATGCCTGGGCGGCGCAATATGTCGCGCTCTATTACGCCAGCGATGCTGATGTGACGGGCGATAGTGAATTGTCCGCATGGGCGGCCTGCGTGGCGGGGGAGGCGGCGATCAAGGGTTTTGGCCCCATCACGACGCGTGATGAACTGGTTGATGCCTGCACCATGATCATGTTCACCGCGAGCGCGCAGCACGCGGCGGTCAATTTCCCGCAAAAGGACATTATGGCCTTTGCCCCGGCAGTCACCGGTTCGGGCTGGCAACCTGCGCCGCCCGCGCAATCAGGGCAGGACAAGGCAGGTTGGCTGGCGATGATGCCGCCGATGGCGCTGGCGCTGGAACAGCTCAATGTGCTCGAACTGCTAGGTTCGCTGCACTACCGTCCGCTCGGCGATTATCGCAGCACCGATTGGCCTTACGCGCCGTGGTTCAGCGATCCGCGGGTGACTGCGTCGCAAGGCCCACTGGCCGGATTTCAAGCCCATCTCGCGAATGTTGAAACCGTGATCGCGGGCCGGAACGCGGAGCGGATGCGCCCGTATCCTTACCTCCAGCCGAGCCTGATCCCGACCAGTATCAACATCTGAGGCGTGCCGGACTAACCCGCCCGCAATTCCTCAGCCAGCAGCTGAAAATCGGCCTCTCTCGGTGAATTCTTGCGCCATGCCAGCACAATTTCGCGCTTGGCAGTGGGGCTGTCGACGGGCCGCGCCACCACGTCGGTGCCGTTAAGAATGCCCGCCTTGAGCGCCATTTCGGGCAACATGGTCAAGCCTAGATCATTGTTCACCAACTGCACCAATGTGTGCAGGCTTGTAC